>NZ_JARXHW010000005.1:0-152838 GCF_031127805.1 Thalassobacterium maritimum
CACGCGATTCGAAAAGTTGCAGACGACCTTTGCCGCGATGGTCGCCATCGCGGCAATCCTCGTATGGATCAAATTTTAATTTAAAACACTACCTAAGCTGAACGACGGCGCAGCATGACGAAGGTTAAAGCCGAGAAACCAGAGAGTAGTGCAAAAGTGCCTGGCTCGGGGACGACTGTGATATTGATCCCCTCTAGGGTGAATTCGGAGGTAGCTTCCGATCCAGTTAGAATGATCGAGTCGCCTGAACTTAGCGCGATTGGACTTGTAGGTGTATAGATATCTTGAGTGCCATTAAAGCCAGTAACTCCTGTGAACAGGTTGATGCTGCTGCCTCCAATTGTAAGTTTAGCCCCATCAGTCGCATCGCTTCCGACTTCACTAAGATCGATGAAATTGAATAGGATGTCTGTAGAAAAGGTTATTGTAATCGATTCCGATGTTCCGTCAATAAAATCGTTAGTTCCGGTGCCGCTATCGATTCCGAAGTCGCCAGAGTTCGAGTTGAAAGTTCCTCCACCTGCAGTCAATGTGATTGTAGTGTTAAAACCATTGTCAGTGTCTGTCAGTGATTCATTGATCGTAGCCAAGCCATCGTAAGCACTGTTTCCTGTTGGATCGAATGTCACGGAGCCGGAAGCCGAAAAAGCAAAGCAGCTGATGGCTGCTGCGGTGAAGAAGGTTTGAGTGAGTTTCATAGGTCGAGTTGGTTAGTTGTGGATTTTCTAGAATATGCAAATTTAGTGCCAAAATACAATACTTTTATACTTTAGATCTACATTGTGCCGATTTTACTTCGCTTTTATGACAAATGTGTGAATTTGACCTTAAAGGGACGGCCTTATAGCCTGTCTGTAGAGTTGAAACCAGCACATAGCCGATTGGGAGTATGTCAGGAGGGGACTGCATGAGCCGCTGAGGGCTGTATCGCACCGCACAAAAAAGCGGAACGTTAAATCACGTTCCGCTTTCAAATACATTGTCCGGCTCGATGCTCTTAAACTAGCCCGAGCACCATTTTGCCTTCTTCGGTGATCATATCTTGATTCCAAGGTGGGTCCCAGACGATGTTGACCTCGGCTTCGCTTACGCCAGGCACGCGTTCGAGTTGGCCTTTGGCGTCTTCAGCGATTGCGGGGCCCATGCCACAGCCAGGGGCTGTCAAAGTCATGTCCATGTCGACTTTGTGACCGCCTTCCAGCCGTTCTTTGGTTTCGAGTGAGTACACGAGACCTAGATCGACGATATTGACGGGGATCTCGGGATCGAAGACCTTTTTGAGGGATTCCCAGAGCGCGTCTTGCTCGGGGGGGCCGTCGTGGTCGTGCTCGCTCTGTGCCGCTTCGGTCACGTCCTCGCCGAGGGCGTCGCCATCGACGCCTTTGATACGGAACATGCCGTTGTGAGTCATGACGGTGAAGTTGCCGCCGAGGCGGTGGGTGATGGTCACCATTTCTCCCTCGGGCAAGCTCATGGGCGTGCCTTGGGGGATGAGTGTGGCCTCGACTTCGCGAGTGAGTGTGCGTTGTTCGTCCATGGTGGCTGAGGTTGGAGTCCCGCCTTCAGGCGGTTTCGGTGCTTTTATGACCGCCCAAGGGCGGGACTTCAACAAATTGTGTTATTTAATCTTTGATTCAAATTTATTGTGAATCAATTGGCGGAGATTTTCGGCCAGCTCGTCGCTGTCGATCTTTTCGATGACCTCTTCGAAGAAGCCGAATACCATGAGCTGCATCGCGACGCGACGCGAAATCCCACGTTGCATCATGTAGAAGAGCTCTGCTTCATCGACGTTGCCAGTGGTGGCGCCGTGGGAGCAGCGCACGTCATTAGCCAAAATTTCCAAGCCGGGCAGAGAGTTGGCATCGGCGGTGGGATCGAGCAACAAGTTGCGATTGGTCTGGTAAGCGTCGGTTTGTTGCGCCCCTTCGGCGACTTTGATCAGGCCGGAGAAGATGGTGCGGCTGTTATCGAGCAGCGCATTCTTATACAGTAGGTCGGATACGGCGTTGGGCGCGTTGTGCGTCTGAAAGGTGCGCTGGTCAAATTCCTGCGATTCTTCGGCGACGGTCAATGAATACATCTTTACGTCAGCGCCGGGACCTTCGATGCGGGTCTGGCTTTCGAAGCGGGCGCGCTCGGCGCCGATGTTGACGGCCACGTTTTGCACCTGTGCATCGCGCTCGGCTACCGTGGTATCGAGTTGGAAGGAGACTGTCTTTTCGTTCCAGTCTTGCACGATTTTACGAAACACGTGGGCATTCGCTCCTGCGTGGATGTTCGACACGGAGATGTTGAGTGCTTCGTTTTCCGTGGTTTCGGAAAAGAAGATGTCGACTACCGATGCCTTTGAGTTGTCCTCGGCGATGATTAAGGTGTGTGGGAAGACCGCGGCGCGGGCACCACTGGTCCAGTAGTAATTGACGAAGGGTTCGGCGATTTCGACCCCCTTTGGCACATACAACACGGAACCCGCCTTTACGGTGGCCGCGTGTAGGCCGAAGAATTTTTGTGAACCTAGCTCGGTGGACTCCTGCAGGAAGTATTTCTCCAAGAGCTCTGGATGCTGTGCGATCGCTTCGGCCAGCGGCAGATAGATCACGCCTTGCTCGGCGAGTTCTTGGCTGACGCCTTCGAAGTTGGCGGGTGC
The DNA here is from genome assembly GCF_031127805.1 of Thalassobacterium maritimum. Lineage (NCBI taxonomy): Bacteria > Pseudomonadati > Verrucomicrobiota > Opitutia > Puniceicoccales > Coraliomargaritaceae > Thalassobacterium > Thalassobacterium maritimum. The sequence goes on from NZ_JARXHW010000005.1 coordinate 2,651, forward strand.
ATCGTCCACGTAGACGCTGCGGCCGGCACGTGTTGATACCAAGTTCGAGCGCTCTGTGAGTGCGTCGAGTGTGGCGTTTGCAGGAGCTTCAACAGGCGCGAAGTCGTCGATGCTGAGCTTGCCGACGCTGGCAAAGCGCCAATCTTCGTCGCGGGCGGTGGGCATGGCGAGGCTCTTAAATAGATCCACACCTGCGGCGCGGCGTTTTGCGAGCCAAGTCGGTTCGTCGGTGATGCTTGTAGGCATGGGTTGTTCTGAAATTGTTGTCATTCGATGTTCAAAGTTGGACGTTCAATGTTCGACCTCCGTTTCCCCGGTGATATCACCGAGGTCGCGGCGTTAGCCGACGCTTCCTTCCATTTCCATGTCGATGAGGCGCTTTAGCTCGACGGAATACTCCATCGGGAAAGCTTTCATTAGATCATTTACGAAGCCGTTCACTGCCAGGCTCATGGCTTCGCCCTCGGAGAGTCCGCGTTGCATCATGTAGAAGATTTGCTCTGCGCTGACTTTGGAGACACTGGCTTCGTGCTGCACGGTGTTGTTTTGGCCGCGAGTTGTGATCGCGGGGTAGGTGTCGGTCCGACTGTTGGTGTTGATCAGCAAGGCGTCGCACTCGGTATTGTTTTTGCAATTTTTGAGGTGCTTGGGCATGTGGACCTGGCCGCGGTAGGTGGAGCGGCCCTTGCCGATCGAGATCGACTTCGAGATGATGTTACTGGTGGTGTTGTCCGCCAAGTGCATCATTTTTGCCCCGGTGTCCTGGTGCTGGCCGTCATTGGCGAGTGCGATGGAGAGCACTTCGCCGCGAGCGCCTTTGCCCTTGAGCACGACGCCTGGATACTTCATGGTGAGGCGTGAGCCGATGTTGCAGTCGATCCATTTGACTTCCGCGCCCTCGTCGGCCATGCCACGCTTGGTGACGAGGTTGAAGACGTTGGACGACCAGTTCTGAACTGTGATGTATTGAATTTTGGCGTTTTTCAGTGCGACCAGCTCAACCACCGCGCTGTGCAAGGTGGCGGTTTCGAACTTGGGTGCGGTGCAGCCTTCCATGTAGGTGATCTCGGCACCTTCATCGGCGATGATGAGTGTGCGCTCGAACTGACCGAAGTTTTCCGCATTGATACGGAAGTAGGCTTGCAGTGGTTGCTTGAGCTTTACGCCCTTGGGCACGTAAATGAAGCTGCCGCCCGAGAAGGTCGCGCTATTGAGTGCGGAAAATTTGTTGTCCGAGGTCGGGATGACCTTGCCGAAGTAAGGTTTGAAAATTTCGGGATATTTGGCCAAGCCCTCGGTTGAGCCGACAAAAATGACGCCCTCTTTTTCCAAGTCCTCCTTCATGCGGGAGTAGGAGGCTTCCGAGTCAAACTGAGCTTCCACGCCAGCGAGGAACTTGCGCTCCTGCTCGGGGATGCCGAGGCGCTCGAAGGTTTCCTTCACGTCGTCGGGCACGTCGTCCCATGAGCGCGCGGGTACTTGTCCCTTGGATAGGTAGTAGCGAATCTTTTCGAACTCAATGTTCTCCAGATCTTCGTCTGCCCATTTGGTCGGCATAGGCTTTTTATTGAAGATTTCGAGGGCCTTGAGGCGGAAGTCGAGCACCCATGGGTCTTCGTTTTTGACCTTGGAAATGTATTTGACGGTCTCTTCGTTGAGCCCCACGCCCGCATCGAAGGCGTAATCTTCTGGATAGCTGAAGTTGCCCTTCTCGGTATCGACCTGTATGGCCTGGTCTTGTAAATCTGTATCGCTCATATTTGAAACTTGTTAGAATTTAGGAGTCAGAATTGTGCTCGCTTACGCGCTGGCGCCGGCGAATTCTTCTTTGACCCAGTCGTAGCCTTTGCTTTCGAGCTCCTTGGCCAGTTCTTTATCGCCACTGTGGACGATGCGGCCGTCGTACATTACGTGCACGACGTCAGGCACGATGTAGTCGAGCAAGCGCTGGTAGTGAGTGATCACGAGGAAACCGCGCTCCTCGCTGCGCATGTGGTTCACACCTTCGGAAACGATGCGGAGCGCATCGATGTCGAGGCCGGAATCAGTTTCGTCCATCACGCAATACTTAGGCTCCAACATGGCCATTTGTAAGATCTCGCAGCGCTTCTTTTCGCCTCCGGAGAAACCTTCGTTCAACGAACGTGCAGTGAACTTACGATCCATCTTGAGTGAATCCATCTTCGCGTAGAGCTCTTTGTAGTATTCCACCGCATTGATGTCTTCGCCTTCAGGGAGACGTGCTTGGCGAGCGGCGCGGATGAAGTTAGCGATGCTCACGCCAGGTATTTCCATCGGATATTGGAAGGCCAAAAACAAGCCCGCGTGGGAAATTTCGTCGGCTTCTTTGCCCAAAATGTTTTCGCCATCAAGCAGGATCTCGCCGCTCTCGACTGTGTAGTCCTCGTGGCCAGCCATGACTTTGGCCAGAGTGCTTTTACCTGTGCCGTTGGGCCCCATCAGTGCGTGTACTTCGCCCTTAGGGATGGTCAAGCTGAAGTCTTTTAGGATAGCTTGGCCATCGATGGAGACATTAAGGTTTTTGATTTCGAGTGTGTTCATTGTGATGCGGGATACGTTTTTCGTTTAGCGTGATCCGAGTGGTTTTTAGTTTTCTAATTAAGAGTTGAGTGATGGGAAGTGACTGTCGCGTTCGGAGCTGTGGCTGGCTTAGGAGCGCTCGCTAGTCATGGCAGCCGTTGCATTTGCCGTCGTAGGCGATGTCGATGTGTTGAGCGGAAAAGCCTTCCGGCAGCACTTTCATGAGTGCCTGAACCAGTTCATCCGACAGGTCGATGTCTATGATTTCGCCGCTTTCACGGCAGTAGAAGTGCGCATGTTGGGTGAGATTCGGGCAGTAGCGCGTAGGTTCGCGCTCGAAGTTGACTTGGCGAATCAGTTTTGTTTCGACCAAAGTTTCGAGGCAATTATAGACGGTGGCCAAGGAAATGGTCGGCATGTCTGCCCGTGCTCGGGCGTAAACCTCGTCCGCGGTCGGGTGATCGCGCTTCTCTAGTAGGAGTGCATAGACATGCTCACGCTGCTTGGTTGCGCGTTGACCGCTGCCTTCGAGAGCGTGATCTAGCAGATCTTTATACTGTGGTTCGAGTCGCATGGTGAGTGGTAGGCCTGATTAGTCGCTTATAATAGTCTCGTGGATAATGAGACCAATTAGCAATAAAGCCTAGGTGCGCTCGAACTCAAGCAATAATTGGAATTATTCTAAATATCATTAGTGTCCCTGTTGGGGACTAGTGCTCGCGCTTTATGTCGCCTATTCAGTTCGAGGCTGTGTGTAGACGTCCCTCTTTAGATCTCTTAAAACATGCAAGTCGCCCCAGATTTGCGGGGGGAGGGCGGTGCTCGTCTTCTTCCTTTTCAGGCCAAAGGCCGCTCGATTGCGATGCACAATGTCTTCAACAAATACCTTCGAGCCGATCGCCGTGCCATCTGCAAAATAGCGCACTCGCATCCGTAGTAATTCGTGAGTTGAAACATGTCCCTTGTCGGCGATGACCTTTTCTAAAGCTGCAGGAGAGATAGACCCTTGGTCTTTAGTGGCTGAGCCTTTGCTGACGTATCCCTTTCCAAATAGAATCAAGCGATAATTTGCGATGGCTTGTGAGAATGTGTCCTCCTCGGAGAAAAGCTTTATGATCGCATCCTTCTGCGCTTTACGCCCGGCCATGGCAGCCGCATATCCGCACCAGCGATAATCTTTTGGGTCATCCACCATTTCCGCTCTAATTGGATTTAAGTCGATGTAAGCCGCGACCTTAGCCAAACTTTCAGAGGCGTTTTCCACAATCAAGCTCTTATAGCGAGAAGCCCAGATCGTGCCCTGATTGTCGTGCTTATGATTATACCAGATAGTAAAGCGTTGTTTCAGTTCGCGCATAAAAGCCGACAAGTCTCCCATGCGCGCTAGAATACGTCGGCGAGCCACTTCGGCGTCCGGCCCTCCGATTCGGAGAAGAGTTTGCAGTTCTTCCACTGAATAGGTCGACTGCGGAACCTTCTCCGCCCCATAATAACTCTGGTAGCGGTGTAGCAGTTCTCGATCCGGCAAGGACTCGATTGGAGAAATACGAACGAGCAGGTGCACATGATTCGACATGATGCAGTAGGATAAGATTTCTATCCCCGCAAAGCGCGCTTGTTGTAGTAATAGACGGACAAAAACCTCTTTTTCTTGATCCCCAAACAGATAGGCTTGGCAAGCCGTTCGGCAGATTAAGTGATAAGCCGTAGTGCTCTCGGAAATAATCAAGCGTCGTCGATTCATGCACCGAGCTTCGACTAAAATACTTCATTTTACAACAATAAATACGCAGGGTATTTATTGTTGTATGATGATTTGTATATGTTCCCTAAATTGGGCTTAGAGTTTGCGGAATGTTGCTTGGTCGATCCAGCCTGTGATTTGGGCTTCGGTTTGGATTTTTAGAAATTGATTGTGCTGATCGAGGATGCGTGCGCGCTCGCCCGGGCGTGCGGTGCCGGCTTCGGGGGCGGCGCTGGCGGGCGCGTGGCGGAGTTCTATGGGACTATCGGATAATACGATTCCAGATGCTTGTTGGGTGGACCGCACTGTAAGGGCAGCACAGCTGATTAAGAGGGCGATGGCCGCGAAGCTGCTGGTCAGCTTGAGCAGGATGGGGCGTCTGAAGCCGCCGATACGTGGCAGCAGTAAGCTTGCGAGTAATCCCCAAAAGCTTAAGCACAGGCTCCAGATCCAAGTTTGCTGAGATAGTAAATTGGCTGCGCTTTGCCACCAGGTCGTGGGCACTTTGTAGAGGCCTAGTTGCTGACGTAGGGCGCCAAGTTTATAGAGATAGTTGCGGTTGGTGGGCGCGAGGCGGACGGCACGTTCGAGTTGCCAGACTGCGTCGGCTGCTTTGCCTTGCTGGAAGAGGCTGAGCGCGAGATTGTGGCGAGCGGCTGCGCTTTCGCTCTCTGCGAGGCTGCGCTCGAAGGCGCTGGCTGCCTCGGCGTATTGGGCTGCGTGATAGGCGTCTAGGCCGTCGCTAAAGCTGTCGGCTTGTGCGAGGGGGCTGGCCAGTAGCAGCGCCAGGAGATAGAGCGGCAGCAGTTGGGTGAGTTGCAGGATTTGCTGGATTCTGGAGGAGGCGTGCGGCGCGGCGCTGGCTGTGCTGTGTGCTAAGTTCATATCGCTTTCAATATCCTTTCCAGTTGTGACTTTGCGCTGGAGAGATCGCTGTGCGTGCGGTTGCCGGCGAAGCGTTGTGCGTCGGCTGTTTGGAAGAGTTCGCGTGTTTGGCTAATGATGGGCTCGGGGATTTGTTGCTGCTCGAGCTGGGCCACGAGTTCGTTGATGTTGGCGGTGCGGAGGTTCTGCTGTGTGCGGCAGGTGACGGCTAGGCGCACGGCGTTTTGGGCGTGGGCGTAGAATTGCTCGCTGTCGGTGGCCTGTTGTGCGGATTTGGCGAGTGTGCGTCGTTCGTGTTTGGCAGCTTGTAGATCGGCGTAGCTGGCGTCTTCTTTGAGCCGTCGCTTGTGGCGCATCCAGAGGGCGGTGGCGAGTAGAGCGGCTGCGATGATTGTGTTAATGAGCCAGATAGAAGTTTTTTGTAGTTTCGAGGAGTTGAATGTGGGATTGTTTTGTGGACGGTAGTCGAGGGTGAGCAGGGCGTCTTCGATGCTGAGCTCTTTTTGTAGGGGACGTGCGCTAGTGCTATTGGTTGTCTCGGTGGTGGGGAGCTGATTGTTGATCGGTGCAGGAGTTGGCTTGTCGGAAGGGCTGACTTCAATCGGAATCGGTGGCGAGCTGAGCTCGGTGTAGCGTTCGGATTCGGGGGCGTAGTATGCGAAGCTGATTTCGGGGATTTCGATGCTTCCTGCTTGGTTGGGAATCATTACATAGTCGAAGCGCTTGGTGCCGCGCAGTACATTACCTGGGTTGTGAGCCGAGAATTGTGATTCGGGCTCGTAGGAGCGCCATTCTTGATTGTTGGGTATGTTGGGGCCGTTGATGCGCTCGAAATTGCCCTGACCGGAAATTTCGATGGAGAGCATGATGGGTTCGCCTACTTGGGTGTGATCCCGGTCGGTGTAGACTTTCATGCTGAAATCGCCAATGGCTCCGGTGAAACTATCGGGTTGGTCGGCTGTGGGGAGTGCGAGTACTTCGACTTGGGTGGGTTCGTTATATACGGTGAAGCGTTCGGATTGACCGAATAGGTCGTCAAATAGGCTACCGCCGAATCCGCGTCGACCGAAGGGATCACGGCGGTTGTTTTGGCCTGGAATATTAGCCGATATGGTAAATTGGAAGCTGAGATCTTGCTCGCCGGTTTGTATGGGAGTGATGGTGAGTGGCCAGTTGTAGACTTGATATTGTCGGCCGTTGTAAAATTCTCGACTCTGCTGGCTTTCTGGGAGTTCGCTGATCGTGAAGCCGTCTGCGCTGCGGTCGAAACTATTGAGACTAGTGAGGCGAACGTCTTCAGATACGTAGAGTTTGAGCTCAATAGCTGTGGTTTGGCCGACATAGAGTTGCTCGGGAGTTTCGGCTTTTAGAAAGATCAATTCGTCGGTGGTGGGGCCTGCATCGGCCGAGCGTTCGACGGTTTCGAGGGTGGCGGCGGGCACGCGGTAGGTTTCGCCTTTGTATTGGAAGACGTAGCTAGGAATGGAGAACTTCCCGACGCGGGGCGGTTTCGCATCGATGATGAGTTGCTGGGTGACGCTGTATTCAGCGGTGCCGTTAATAATGCTGGTTTGTTGGCTGGTGGAGGTGCGTCCATTGCTGAGTTCGAGGCCGCCTGCCTGTGGAATGGGTAGGCTGGTGACGCGTTCGATCTCGGGCTTTTGGCTGCTATCGGTTTCCTTGATTTCGACCACGTATTGCGATTTGTCGCCCATAGCGATGCGCGGTGGATTGAAGCGTGCGGTGACATGGATCTGCGCTGAGGCGGAGAGTGCCAGCAGCGTGAGACTGAGTGATAAGAATAACTGTAGTCGATGCATAGCTGAGAGTTTACCAGTCGCGGAGGTCGCCTTGGCGGCCGCTGCGGGATTGATCGATAAAGGGGAGAAGGGTTTCTTTGCCTTGGAGGGAGTCAAGTAAGGCGGCCGCTTCGGCTGCGGTCATGCCCTCGACAGCTTCGCCGGTTGCACCTGTAGCAGCGCTTGAGCCCTCTTCGTTTGACTCGTCTTCGGTGGCTTCGGGTGCTGCGCCGGCAGGAGACTCTTGCTCGGCGTCGTCTTCATTTGCTTCGCCGGGCTGGGGGATGTCGTCGACGGGGTCTTGCGTGGATTCTTGCTCCGCGCCTGGAGGGCTTCCTTGGGAGTCGGACGCTTCGTCTTGGGAGCCGTCTTGAGATGACTGTGGGTCCTCGGCGCTGGAATTGCCTGATTGGCTGTCGGCTTGGTCGGAGGATTGCTGGTCGCTCTGATCTTGCTGGGATGAGTCCGATTGCTCGCCTTGTTGAGAGTCTTCCGATTCTTCGCCTTGCTCACCTTGGTCCTGTTCGCCTTGTTCGCTCTGATCTTGTTCGCCTTGTTGGGATTCTTGATTCTCTTCGGACTGGTCGCCCTGTTGCTCGGAGTCTTCGGATTGATCTTGTTGCTCTGGATTTTGTTTTTGTTGTTCTTCGATCAGCTTTTCAATCATTTCACGGGCGGCGGACACTTGTGCCAAGTCTTGTTGAATGGATGTGTCCTCGGGGGCGATCTCTTGTGCGGATTGATAGAGTGCTTCCGCTTTTTTGATTTGTTCGAGTGCGGTTTGCGGATCGCCCGACTGATAGGTCTGGCGAGCCTGTTGGTAGTTCGCGTAGCCTAAATTGTAGAGTGCGTCGCCCTGGAGTTTGAAGTTTTCGGTCTGGGCGATGGCCGTTTCATAGCCTTGGATTGCGCTTGGGTAATCGCCTTCGCTGAGTGCTTGGTAGGCGGAGTTGTAGAGGCTGCGGGCGTCGCTCCTTTGTGGCGTGTCCGCGGGGGCTGCGTCTGTGGGGGATGTGCTTTTTGCTTCGTCGTTTTGTAGAAATGGAATGGATGGCCCTGCTTGCAGTAAAGTGAGGCACTCTTGTCGCTCGCGGGGAGTGATGGCGAGCAGTGCCAGTATCGCGAGGCTGGAGTGTATGGCTGCGCTACGCCGGCGGCGTATCAAAACTTCCAATACGAGGCAGATGACAGCAGTCGATAGGGCCCATTGAAAGCGTTCGATGTGGATCTCTTGCAGTTCGGACTCGCGCTCTTCGCGGGGGAGGGTCGCGATGACGGAACGATAGAGCTGATCCAGTGATGCGTTGCTGAGGCGGCTGTAGCTGCCGCCAGTGGTCTGCGCGATTTGTTGTAGTGTACTCTCGTCGAGCTGGCTGCGCACAGGTTGCCCTTCGGCATCGCGCACGAATTCTTCGATGCCCTGAGCATTGCGGATTTTGAGGTATTCCCCTTCGGGGGTGCCGATTCCGATGGCAAAGACTTGAATGCCTTCGGCTTGCGCTGCAGTGGCGGCCTCTGCGGCGTGGCCACCGAGATCTTCACCGTCGGTTAGAAGCACGACCACTTTGACATTACTTTCCGAGGGGAAGGCTTCGGCGGCTTCTTTTATGGCATTGCCTAAATCGCTGCCTCCACTGGTCATGATGCTGGGATCCACGGCATCCAGACTTTCACGGAAGGCAGAGTAGTCGAGGGTGGGTGGGGTTTGCAAAAAGGCTTGGCCGGCGAAGGCGACCAGTCCGATGCGGTCGCTTTCGAGACGTTCGACTAAGTCAATGATGGCGAGTTTCGCGCGATCTAGGCGGGTCGGGCGCAGGTCGGTGGCCAGCATACTCTTGGAGCTGTCGAGCACGAACACGATATCGAGGCCGCGGGCTTTACGCTCGGACCATTCGATACCGAGCTGGGGGCGAGCCAGGGCGATCCCGATAGCGCCCACTGCGAGTAGTATGCAGCCCGCCTTTAGCCCCGTGCGCATGCGGCTGGCTTGGGCTGTGAGTTGGTCGAGTAAGCGGCTCGCGGCAAAGCGGCTGAGCAGTACGTCGCGACGTTGAAAGCCATATGCGAGCATACCGCCAAATACGAGGAGTAGGAGCGGAGTGAGCGTGAGCCAGACTGGTTCTTGAAAACTCATGGCAGGCGGCGGTAGCGGGTGTTGCGGAGGAGTTGTTCGAGTGCGAGTAAGAGCAGGCCAAGACTCGCGGGCCAAACAAATAACTCGGTGAAGGTGGAGTAAGAGCGCAGCTCGATTTCGGTGGTCTCGAGCTCATCGATTTCATCGTAGATGCGCTCGAGGTCGCCGTCTTGTGTGGCGTTGAAAAAGCGGCCTCCGGTGAGTTCGGCGATTTGAGTGAGCTCGGTTTCGTCGTAATTGGAGATGTCGCTGCGGCCGCGATAGACCGGGGCTCCCTGGTTGTCGCGGACGATGCGTCCGTTGCGATCCGTTTCTGGTATCGGGACGCGGCCCTTTTTACCTGTGGCGATGGTGTAGACTTTGACTCCTAAGGTTTTCGCCACTTCTGCGGCCGCGATGGGGGAGAGTGTGCCTGCGTTGTTTTCGCCATCGGTCAAGAGAATGATGATACGGCTGCGGGCCTCGTGGTCGCGCAGACGATTGGCACTCGCGCCCAGTGCGGTGCCTATGGCGGTGCCGCCGCCGTCGATTTCGCCGAGTTCGAGGCGTTTCAGATTACGCTTGAGCCAGTCGTGATTGAGGGTGAGTGGGCTGACTACGTAGGCGTTGGCGGCAAAGGCGACCAGCCCGATACGATCGTAGGTGCGTTTATCAATGAAGCTGTCGACCACGCGCTTGGCGGCGTCCAAGCGGGTGACGATGTCGTCACGAGTGGACAGGTCAAGTGCGCGCATGGAGCCGGAGAGGTCGAGTGTCACGACGATGTCGATGCCTTCGGCCTCGGTGCTATCGTTCATGCGTCCGATCTGCGGGCGCGCGAGTGCGACGATCAAGGCGGCGAGTGCCAATAGTCGTAGGCCGAACAAAAATTGGCCAGGGCGACTGTGGCGATTTTGGCTGATTCCTTTGACAAGAGAGATACTCGAGAATCGGACCGCTGCTTCGGGGCCCATACGGCCAGCCCACCATGCCAGGATTGGGAGTAATAATAAAAGTAGGAAAAATGCGGGATCGTCGAATTGGAAGAAAGTCATGCCTGCGCTCCTTCCTTTTGTGCGATCGCATGCGCTTGTTCGATGAGTTGACGCACGCTGTGGGTGATCTGGCTGCGTGTCTCTTGGCTCGCTGGCTTTTGCGCAAATTTGATCTGATCGAAGGTCCTCAGCAGCTCGGCGAGTTTTTCTTGAAACTCAGGGGCGAAGCGAGTGTCGCCTTTTAGGTTGCGTAGAAACTCTTCGCTGGTGCGTGAGCTGAAGCGTAAGCCGAGGCCTTCTTCGAGGTAGCGGCGTAGGGCTTGTGAACTGAGTTGGGCGAACCTTTGGTCGTCGTTTTCAGTGAGTCGAGCGGCTGTTTCCAGTTCCGCGAGTGCACTTTGGCGTGGGCAAACAAAGCTCGGGGCCTGGCTGCGGGCTCGCAGTAAGCGCCAGATGAGCAGCCCGAGTAGCAGGCCGCCGACTGCGACTGCTAGTACGATTTGCCATGTCTCGTATGTGGGGATTTCGATGGGGCCGCGCACGCGATCAAATGTCGGCCCTTCGGGGAGGGGCGGCAGTTGCGGTGCGGATGCGGGCATTTGTGCGAGAAGGCTCATCAAAAATTCTTGTGACGGATCATTGGTTTAACTTTTCGATTTAATGTCGGCTCGCGCGGCGGGCGAAGAGTTGGCGCAGGGCGGGCAGGTAGGGGCGGTCGGTGCTGGCTTCGATCCAATCTAGGCCCTTTTTACGCATCCCAGTTTTAAAGTTTTCACGGCGTTGTTGGGCTTGCTTTTTATAGCGCTCACGCACGCTGCGGCTACTGGTGTCGAGCTCGACCATTTCGCCAGTTTCGGCGTCTTCGAGCGTGATCAGTCCGACTTCGGGTAGTTCATATTCGCGCGGATCACTCAGTGCGATGCTGACTAAGTCGTGGCGCTGGTGGGTGAGCGCCAGTGTGGTGAAGAGAGGGCGTTCCTGCTGGGGGCCCTGTTCATTTTCTAGAAAGTCGGAAATGAGAAAGACCACGCTCTTGCGGCGTTGCACACGGTTTAGGTAGTCGAGTGCGGCCTTGTGGTTGGTGCCTTTGCCTTGAGGCTTGAAAAAGAGCAGGTCGCGGATGACACGTAAAATGTGCCGCCGTCCCTTTTTGGGGGGCAAGTAATGCTCGACCTCGTCGGTGTAGATGAGCAGGCCGACCTTGTCATTATTTTGCGAGGCGGAAAATGCGATGACGCTGGCAATTTCGGCGGCGCGCTCGCGCTTGTTTTGATCGATCGAGCCGAAGATGCCCGAGGCACTCAGATCAATCAAGAGCATCAGCGTCAGTTCGCGTTCTTCGCGAAAGACTTTGACAAAGGGCCGATCCATTTTGGCCGAGACATTCCAGTCGATGGTGCGCACGTCGTCGCCGATGGCGTATTCGCGCACCTCCTCGAAGTCCATACCACGCCCTTTAAAGGAGCTGTAGTAGGCCCCTGTCACGGAATCTGTGACGAGGCGTCGCGTGCGAATTTCGAGGCGACGGACCTTTTTGATGATGTCGGATGGAGTCACTATGGATGAGTGATGGGGGATGAGTGATGAGTGATGGGGGATCGGTGGTTTAGGCTCAAGGCACGGGGACGGCGTCGAAGATCGATGTGACGAGATCTTCGCTGGTGATTTCTTCGGCTTCAGCTTCGTAGGAGGGGATCACGCGGTGGCGCAGCACATCCATGCCGATTTCTTTAATATCCTGTGGGATCACATAGGCGCGGCCTTGCATCAGCGCCCATGCCTTGGAGGCGAGTGTGAGGCTGATCGTTGCGCGCGGGCTGGCACCGAACTGGATGTATTGGCCAAGTTTGAGATTGTATTGTTCCGGATTGCGGGTGGCTAGAATCAGATCGACGATGTAGTCGCGGATCTTGGGATCGACATAGACTTGATTGACCAATGTGCGGGCTTCGCTGATCGCGGCCAAGGAAGTGACGGCGTCCACGTTTAGGTTGGGAGCTGTCGAGGACATGCGATCTAAGATAGCGCGCTCGTCTGCTTTACTAGGATAGCCGACCTTAAGCTTGAGCATGAAGCGGTCGACCTGTGCCTCAGGTAGCGGGTAGGTGCCTTCTTGATCGATCGGGTTTTCCGTGGCCAGCACCAGGAAGGGTTCAGGCAGCGGATAGGTTTCGTCGCCGATGGTGACCTGGTGTTCTTGCATTGCTTCGAGCAGGGCACTCTGCACCTTGGCCGGGGCACGGTTGATTTCGTCGGCGAGAATTAAATTCGCGAAGATGGGACCTTTGCGGGTGTGGAAGGTATTTTCCTTGGGGCTGTAGATGAGTGTGCCGATAATGTCCGCTGGCAATAGGTCGGGCGTGAACTGAATACGTTTAAAGTCGGCCGCAGTGGCTGTTGCGAGAGTGCGGATGCTGAGCGTTTTGGCCAGCCCCGGCACACCTTCCAGTAGCACGTGGCCATTGGCCAGTAGTCCAACCAGTAAGCGGTCGACCAAATAGTGCTGGCCGACGATGACGCGGGCGATTTCTTCGCGCAGCGCTGGGATCCATTGGATCGCCGACTGCAATTTCTCTTCAATGTTAGGTGCGTGTAAATCTTGGCTCATAAAACTTGTAGTGGTAGGCAGAAGCGCTCGGGAAGCATAAACTGACAGGGGAGAAAACGAGAGGTTTCATGGCAATCAGAATATTGCATTGTTTGCTCCTATGTGCCTTATTGTCTCATATGCCTGCAACCATTTTAATTGTTGATGATGAGAAGAATACCCGCGAAGGCCTCGCGCTGGCGCTGGAGGACGAGTATGAAGTCTATATGGCTTCCGGCGCGGACGAGGCTTTTAACCTGATGGATGCAGAGAGTTTTGATGTCGTTTTGACTGATTTGCGGATGGCGGGTAAGTCGGGCCTGAAGGTGATTGACCGTGCCATTACGCTGCCGAATCGACCGATTTGCATCATGATGACTGCCTATGGCAATGTCGAAACTGCGGTGGAAGCGATGCGGCGTGGGGCGTTCGACTTCCTGACTAAGCCGGTCAGCCTGGAAAAATTAGAGATTTTAATCAAGCGAGCGTTACAAAGTCGTCAGATCGAAGAAGAAAACGTCGTGCTGCATGAGCGTCTGGATAAGAAATATAGCTTTAATGGGATCGTGGGCAATTCGCCTGGTTTGACCGATGTCTTGGACAAGGTGAAATTAGTCGCCCCGTCGAAAGCCACTGTCTTGCTTGAGGGGGAGACCGGCACGGGTAAGGAACTCATCGCTCAGGCCATACATCAAAACAGCAATCGCTCGCGTCAGGCCTTTGTGCCGATTCACTGCGCCGCCTTAGCGGCCAATTTATTAGAGAGCGAGCTCTTCGGTCACGAAAAGGGCGCCTATACCGGCGCGACCGAGCGGCGCATCGGCCGCTTTGAGGCCGCCGACGGGGGCACGCTCTTCTTGGATGAAATTGGCGAGATTGACGCGTCGACCCAAGTCAAACTTCTGCGTTTTTTAGAAACGCGCAGCTTCGAACGTCTCGGTAGTTCCAAGTCGATTCACGTAGATGTGCGTCTCGTATGTGCGACCAATCGTAATTTAAGTGAGATGGCCAAGAGCGGTGAGTTTCGCGAAGACCTCCTGTATCGTTTAAATGTAGTCACGATTAATTTGCCGCCTCTACGTGAGCGCAAGGAAGACCTGCCCGTTTTGTTGAATTATTACATCGATCAGTTTGCGGAGGAGAACGACTTGCCGCCGCCAGATCTGAGTGACGGGGCGATTCGCGTGCTGCGCGCCTACAGCTGGCCCGGCAACATTCGGGAGTTGCGTAACTTTTGTGAAAACACAGTCGTCCTGAAGCGAGGCAATGAAGTGACGGAGTATGATTTAGATGCAAAATACTCTGCCGTCGCGGGGGCGGAGGCGACAACGCACGAATCGCCTCTGCTCTCCGCGAGCCCCACACTGAGTAAGGAAGAAAATGAGAAGCGCTTACTGCGTAATGCACTCATGAAAGCCAACGGTAATCGGACGCATGCGGCGGAGCTGATGGGCATTAGCCGCCGAACCTTGCACCGCAAGTTAATCCAGTGGCCCGAACTCGACGTGCAAAAATAAGCCACGCCGCTAATAGTTTGACTCTCTATGTCTAGCATTCAAAAAGAGAGCACTGTTTTTTTATTAATACCTGAGAATATACCAACGACGATTGACCATGAATCTTGGCAAAACGCTTTTTTTACTACCCTTTGCGCTGATCACTTCAGTCCATGCCGAAGAAATCCGCATCGCTGCTTCTGATTTGCTTGCTGAGTATATTCAAGCTCCGCTTGAAGCTTATGGGAGTGAGTATGACACGACTTTTACTATTGATAGTATTGGAAGCTTGCCCGCACTCGACCGCTTGCGTTCTGACGAAATTGACCTGGCGATTATCGCCGTGCCTGAGGGCTCTGAAGTTCCGCGTGAGGAGTTTAGTATCTATCCGTTTGCCTATGATGTGGCAGTGGTCGTGGTCAATGAAAGCAATCCGCTCGACGAGATTAGCCTTTCTCACTTAGGTGGTATCTTCGGCACCAACGAAGAGTTTAGTTTCAATACTTGGGGTGAGCTGGGGCTTTCTGGCTGGGGTAGTCGAAATATTAAGCCGCTGGCAGGTACTAGTGAAGAGAGTATCGCGCTAGAGTTGTTTAAATACTCTGTTTTCAAGGGAGGTGCGATGAAGCCCAGTGTCGCGATGGTAAAGGATACTGAAATTGAAGATTTGTTACGCTCCGAGCTCGCTTCTATTGCCATTTTGTCGCGCATGCCGACTAAGAGCAGCGTTAAGGTGCTGATGGTCTCCTCGGGGAGCGACTCCGATGCGCCTGCATTTGGTCCTTCGGATGATAATGTGCACTATGGAGACTATCCGATCCGTCTCGCCTTTTACATTGCCTACAACCCGCGCGATGCAGAAAAGTTGCGTAAAGTGATTCGCGAATTGTTTGACGATGAGGTGGCTAAGAGCTTGCGTGAAAACGACTTAATTGCCTTGCCTGATACGGTTCGCCGCAAACTTTTGATCGATTTAGACCTCGAACAGTAGGTTTTGAAAAGTTTTTTGAAGTTTTTTCTAAAAACTCATTGACATAAGGAGTTGGATATAGATTCTACCGACTTCTTCAACGAAAGTGAGTGTAGCTCAGTTGGTAGAGCACTACCTTGCCAAGGTAGATGTCGAGAGTTCGAACCTCTTCACTCACTCCATTTTCTTAAAGGCCTCCGATCACTTCGGAGGCCTTTTTTATGCTCAGATGCTTCGATCTACTCAGAACTGTAGCACATCATGCGGATCGTATGTGCAACTATTGGCAGGCGGGGCTGGAGAGCGTCTCCTGCCAACGAAGTAGCCGTCTGTCAGTGTAGGATGTGCAGGATGTGCGGGATGGCTAGAGTGGCCGGCTGCTGACGATGCGCCATCGCCCCGTGGTATTTTTACCAATGCTATAGAGGCTCTCAAAGCCGTCCTCGGTCGCGTAGCTCACCCGCATGCGCATCTGTGGCTCAAGTGTCGGGCCATATTCAATCCCATTGTGGGTGTAATGGATGGTTTCTTCGGGGCGCCCACTGAGTGGCTCAAATTCGATGCGAGCAATGGGTAAGCCGAGCTCGTTGATGAGCGCGCTCTTTAGTAAGCTTATAGTTTGCTCTGTGCTGCCGCTGAGTTCGTATAGGGCCAGCATGGGCCCGAGGCCGCTGGCTTGGTTTGCGGCGCGAAAGGAATCTGCGAAGGCCTGTTGCTCGCGAGTCTCTTGATTCTGGCAGGCGCTCAGGCCGAGCGATAGGCAAATTATGAGAAGTCCAAGCGCTGTGGCGAGGGGAGTGCGTTGCCTGGTGCGCTGTGTTGCGCACCAGGTCGCAAAATTGCGTGTTGAAGCCGCGGATACGGACATCGACGGCTAGTTAGCTCTTGGAGCTATCCTTGGACTCTAGGTTAAGTGCTGTGGCTGCATCGTCCGCTGTGGAGCTTTCGATGGCAGGCGTGGGCATGGCTACCGGCGCCTTGTTGGGCAGCTTAGATTCGATGCGACCGCTTTTAAATCCAGTCGCTACGATGTTGATGTGGCCTAGGTTTTCGATGCCTAGATTCTCTGTGAGAGCCTCTCTTAAGTGGCTTTGTAGAGTTTGTTCTATTTGGCGAAGGCGCCCACCACTGAGTAGCTTAATGCGGATCTCAAAGTGGGTGGTTCGACCTTTGATTGTAATCTTAACTTGTGGCTTTGAGACGTCTTGGATTTGTTCGCAAGAAGTTTGCACCAATTCTACGATGGCCTGGCGGCTCACCATGACGCGCCCGCTTTCTGTTGTGTAGGCCACGACGTTTTTCGGCTGTCGACGCACCAGTAGCAATAGTAAGAACAACAGCGCTAAGACGGTTCCACATATATAGAGGGACTCAGGCTGAGGTAATTGCTGGATGGCTTCGTAGACGTCGCTGAAGTTCATTGGATTACGGGATTAAGTGGAGAGGCGCTGTGAGCAGCGCTTAGTCTGTGTGGGGCTGTTCAGACCAGTCCTCTTTCTCGTTGGCTTCTTCTTCGTCGTTGGTGCGGACTCCGTCGATGATCACATTGACACGAGCGACGTTCTTACTGGTCATCTTTTCGACTTGTTCCGCAATGCGTTGTTGCATTTCGGTGGCCACGGCAGCGAGTTCGACGCCGAAGCGAAGGATCACCCGGATCTCGATGCGGTAATCGCCGACTTCGTCTTCCTCGACACGCACGCCACGTTCATCACCTTTTTTGGAGAAGATTTCAGCGATGCCGTCGACAAAGCCACCACCTACGGCAGCGACGCCACCAACTTCGAGCGCAGCGAGGCGAACGATGCTCGCAACCACGCTGTGATTGATACGAATGTCACCGAGAGTGTTTGAATCTTCGGAGACTGTAGGGATGACTGATTCGTTTGTATTGTCCGGTTCCTTGCTCATAATGGGTATGATAGTGTATTTATTGGCTTAGGTGTAAATATCCTTCGGCACGCGTTCCAAGAATTCTTCAATGTACTTCGTGGTGGCCTTGCCTGCTCTGAAGTGCGGATCACGAATGATGGCGCGCGAGAAGGGGATATTGGTTTTGATGCCGCGGATCAGGTATTCGCCGAGGGCGCGGTCCATGCGGTCGAGTGCGAGTTCACGCGTCTTTCCGAAAGTCATGACCTTGGCGATCATGCTGTCGTAGTAGGGCGGGATGGTGTAACCACTGTAGCAGTGTGAATCGATGCGCACGCCATGTCCGCCGGGCGAGTAGTAGAGGCTGATTTCGCCGGGGCAGGGAGCAAAGTTCCGAGCAGGATCTTCGGCACAGACGCGACACTCGATACAGTGCTTGGTGATCTTGATGTCCTTTTGATCGTAGCTGAGCTTTTGTCCACTCGCGATGAGGATCTGCTCTTTGACCAAGTCTACGCCAGTCACTTCCTCGGTCACACCGTGCTCCACTTGGATGCGGGTGTTCATTTCGATGAAGAAGTAGTTGCCCTTGCCATCCACGAGGAACTCGACCGTGCCAGCCCCTTCGTAGTTGACGGATTTGGCGAGCTTGACAGCGTCGCGCCCCATTTTCTTGCGAATATCGTCGGAGATGAAGGGGGAGGGGGCTTCTTCGATCACCTTTTGGTGGCGACGCTGCACGGAGCAATCGCGTTCGCCGAGGTGGATGACGTTGCCGAATTGGTCGCCCAATAGTTGGATCTCAATATGGCGGGGAGCTTCTAGGAAGCGCTCCAGGTAAACGGCTCCGTTGCCGAAAGCTTTCTCAGCTTCGCTGCGGGCGTTGTTATATTCTTTGACGAAGGCGACTGCATTGTGCGCAGTGCGCATGCCCTTACCGCCACCGCCAGCGACTGCTTTAATAATGACGGGGTAGCCAATTTTCTTGGCCACGGCCAAGGCGTCTTTTTCGTTGTCGACGGTACCATCGCTGCCAGGGATGACGGGGACTTTGGCTTTAATCGCCATGTCGCGCGCCTTGGCTTTGTCGCCAAAGTTGACGATTGCCTCTTTGCCGGGGCCGATGAACTTGATATTACATTGGGCGCATTGCTCGGCGAAGTCGGCATTTTCTGCGAGGAATCCGTAGCCGGGGTGAATGGCGTCGACATCGGCGATTTCGGCGGCCGCGATGATGCGGTCTGCCTTTAAATAGCTGAGATTACCAGCTGCGGGGCCAATGCAAATCGCCTCGTCGGCGAGTTGCACGTGCAGCGACTGTTCGTCTGCTTCGGAATAGACCGCGAGCGTCTTAATCCCCAGTTCGTTACAGGCGCGGACGATGCGAAGTGCAATTTCGCCGCGGTTTGCGATGAGTACCTTTTTAATCATCCGGACGGATTAGGCTGTTTTAATTTTGAAGAGAGGCTGGCCGTATTCGACCGCTTCACCGTTTTCGACGAGCACTTCAGTGATTACGCCGCTCATTTCTGCTTGGATTTCGTTCATCACCTTCATGGCTTCGATGATGCATACGATGCTGTCGTTGCCGACCTTAGTGCCGACCTTAGCAAATGCGGGGCTCTCAGGAGAGGCTGCGGCATAAAAGGTACCTACCATGGGGGACTTGATGATGCTGATGCCCTTTTCTTCGGCTGCGGGGGCAGTGGCTGCGGCTGTCGCAGGAGCGGGTGCCGCAGCGGCTGCGGGGGCTGCAGCGACTGGGGCTGCGGCGTGAATGATTTGAGGCGCATCGGCTCCTTTGCTGCTCAGGCGTAGCTTGAAGCCGTCCTCTTCGAATTCGAATTCGGAAATGTCCGAGCGTTTCATGAGGTCGACGACTTGTTTGATTAGTTTGATGTCCAAGGTATGTCCTTTCTTACAGCGTTGGTTGGTTCGTAGTGTGTTGTGTCGCCGTTGATTTCTCTGCGGCGGTCAATTCAAAGTAAAGTGTATGTAAGGCTAGCTTTTCGCGATGTGCAACGTCTTTGTTACTTTAGAGAGATGCCTGCCTTTCTTTGGGGGGATTGGGCTGGGGCGCTCGTTTATATGCGGAAGATGTGGAAAAAAGGGGCTTTCACTTGGGCTGATTTCGGAGCATTCTACATATAATATGTCAAAGTGCTGCTTTAAAGATGTTAAGATTTCCGGGCTTGTTACCTGTGTGCCCACCGATGAAAAATCGATCGATGATGAGCTGGAGCTGTTTGGAGGAAATGTCAAACAGTTGGAGCGTTTAAAGAAAACGATTGGGCTCTCGAAGCGTCGGGTCGTGGATGACAATACCACCGCGGCGGATCTGTGTGAGCAAGCGGCACGTCGTTTGTTGGAGGCGTCTTCATTGGAACTGGAGCAGGTGGACGCTATGATTTGCGTGACTCAGACGCCAGATTATTCGCAGCCTTGTAATGCCGCGGTATTGCATGGGCGGCTTGGACTTTCCAAAAATTGTGCGTCGTTGGATGTGAGTCTTGGTTGTTCGGGCTACGTGTATGGGCTTTGGTTGGCGCACTCATTGGTGGCCAGTGGAGCGGCTAAGCGAGTCTTGTTGCTCGCGGGGGATACGATTAGTCGCTTGGTGAATGCGAAGGATCGTGCGGTGGCTCCGCTCTTTGGTGATGGCGGCAGCGCGAGCTTGATCGAGCACTCTACTACTATCGCGCCCGCTTACTTTAGCCTGCAGACCGATGGCTCGGGCTATGATAAATTGATCGTACCCGCGGGCGGAGCGCGTCAGCCTCGTTCAGAGGATACGGCTGTCGTGTGCGAAGATGAGGGCGGTAATTTTCGTTCTTTAGAAAATCTCTACATGGACGGCGCTGAAATTTTTAATTTTTCGATCACTGAGGAGCCGAAGTCTGTAAAAGATTTGCTCGAATATGCGCAAGTCGAGGCCGATGCAGTGGATTATTTCGTCTTTCACCAAGCAAATCGTTATATTTTAGGTAATATAGCTAAGCGTCTGAAATTGGATTTGGCCAAGGTGCCGATGCAGACGGTTGAGCAGTTTGGCAATCAAAGTTCTGCATCTATCCCATCGGCCATTTGTGGAGAGCTGGCTGCGCCGCTGGCGGCGCGCGACTCGACTCAGCTGTTACTTTCTGGCTTTGGGGTGGGGCTTTCTTGGGCCAGTGCCTTGGTGGATATGAGTGAGCTGTCGGTTTGCGAATTAATTGACTACTCCCTATGAGCGCCTCATTACCTTTTGCTTTTACCCTTTAGTTGATTATGACAATAGAACAATTCGTGAGTGTCTTTGCGGGAGCCTTGGATGGTGTCAAACCCGGTGAACTGTGTGCTGATACGGCTTTTAAAAAGCTCCCCACTTGGGATTCCTTGGCGATTTTGACCGTGACGGACGCCATTGAGGTCGAGTTCTCTGTTTTGTTGACCAAAACCGATTTTGCGGCCGCGGAAACGATTCAGGATTTGTACGAAGTCGTGAAGACTAAGAAGGGCTGAAGCATTTCTTGGCGATGAAGGACTTATATATATTGGGCGCCGGGGGATTTGGACGTGAAGTTTACGGCTGGCTACTTGATGAGCAGAAGCTGCTGAGCCAATATCGCTTGCGTGGTTTTATCGACGATGCCCCCGCAGCGCTCGATGAAACTCCAATCGATGCCGAGGTCGTCGCGCCCTTTAGTGCTTTGCCAGATTTTGCCCATGCCGCTTTCATTTGTGGGATCGGGAATGTGGAACTAAAGCGTAAGCTCTGTGAGCCGATGCGTGCGAAGGGGGCCGAGTTTCTGAGTCTGATTCATCCGACTGCACTGGTCGGACGCAATGTCAGACTGGGGCAGGGCGTGGTGCTGTGCCCGCGTGTCACATTGACCTGCGATATCGAGCTGGGCGACCTAGTGATGCTGAACTGCCATACCTCTGCAGGGCACGATGTCGTGATTGAGGATTGGGTGACGGTCAGTGCGCATTGCGACCTGACGGGAGGCACTCAGGTCGGAGAGGCTGCCTTCTTGGGCTCCGGGGTGCGTGTCATTCCAGGTAAACGTATCGGCGCGCAGGCAACAGTTGGTGCGGGCTCTGTAGTGATTCGTAATGTGCCCGAGGGCGGACGTGTCTTTGGCAATCCCGCTCGATCTTTTTAGGACTGAGTGTTTTCTGGGGTTTGGCCGGCATAGGCCTCTTCTTCCAGCCCAATCTCTACCAAGCTTTGGATGATCTCATTGAAGCCTTCCATTTGTTTGAGCTGATCCATTGTCTTATTGCTGGAGAGGCGGATGAAAAACTGCTCTTGGCGCAAGTTTAAGCCGTATTCTTTTACGTCCATCAGGGCGCCTAAGATATTGGGAGTGCCTTTTTGGCTGTAGCTAAAGGGCTCGCCGCCGACGAGATGCCAGAAATAGACGTTTTGAGAGGAGCCGTCTTTGGAATATACGCCGAACTCCGCAGGTTCTAAGCGGATTTTGTTGTAGGTGAAGGGAATCGAGTATTCGCGCTCTTCGCGTGTCCAGCCATTGAGCACCCAGCAGGTGTCAGGTGTATGGGCGCCCGCCCAGCGGTAGGAGGCTTTACCAGGCGTCCAATAGGCGATGTAGAGCCCCACAAAAGCGTCACCCTTTTGAAATACGCGAAAGAGAGCGTCGTCAAAATTCAGAAATTCGCTGATTCGAGCGCTCGACTCGGGCGACTCGGCCATGTCGAGGTCTTTGATTTGCCATCCGCTCAGGTTTTCGGGCACGATCAGGGCCAGGGGCTCTTTGAGTGTCGGAGCTGGGGGCGGTACAAATGCAAAGTAAGCGCGCAGGCCTAAACTGCTAACAAGGAGTGCGGCGGCGATAATTAGGAGTGTTTTTTTCATTGGTAAAGTAGTGAGATTGCGACAAACAAACCTAGTTCCTGCTCGGGTTCAAGTCTTAGGCTAAAATATGAGTTTACCTTGTTGGATTCACTGTATTGCCTGCTGCTTTAGTATTTAACTGACGCTCTCTTCATTCTCTATGGCCACTATAATTGATAAAAACGGTAACATCGCATTTTTCGGACGTGTGAGTTGGGGGAATTTTGTCGACTGGCTCGTCACCCTTTGTTTGGGGGCGATCTTTATTTTGACGACGATTTCACTTGGTGGAGTGCGTCCAGATACGCATTTAGTTCTGTTGCCACTGTATGGAGTTTTGTTGTTTCTACACGGGTTGTGGCTGGCGGTGGACCGAGAGTCGCCTAAGCGCTTGAGTCAGCACCCCTTGTGGTTTGTTCCTGCTTTACTCTGGATGCTGGCGAGTGTGCTTTGGTTTTCGCCTGTGCCTTGGCGTGGTTGGTATGAGATCATCTATGCATTGGAGGCCTTTGTTATGCTGTGGGTGCTTTCGAACAATGTGCGTACGCGCGCGCATTTGTGGCTCTTAATTTTAATGAGTCTCATTCCTGGCACGATCGCGGTTTTTAATGGTTTTTATCAGTTCTTTCAGCGGCCAGACCGGATTATGGGCGCGATGACTGATTATGGCTTAGAGATTAACGAGGTTTTTCTGGGGCGGGCAACGGGCGTTTTTGCAGATCCTAATTCTTTGGCAGTCTTTTTGTTATCGTTACTGCCCTTGCTTTTGGTCGTGGCTGCTGTCCGGCGCTTGCCTAAGATTTTACGCCTATTGTCTCTGTATATTGCTTTGATGTTTATTGCAGGTCTTGCATTTACGCAGTTGCTGTGGGCGGTTGTTTTGACTATCGTTGTTTTAGCGGTCGTCCCATGGTTTTGTTTTCGTACGGTTAAGCGTCGCTTACTTTATTCCGCGATTGGGCTCTTTACGTCTTCGCTCATTTTTACATTGTTGCTGCTGTATCATCCTGTTTTTAAGCAAGAGCTCGAGCAGGCGGTCTCTGGGGAAGGTGTGCGCTTGGTACTTTGGCAGGAAGCCATGACTTTTGCGAGCGAGAGTCCGATCACGGGAGTGGGCGCGGGTGGATTTAGTGCGGCCTTTGAGCAAAGCCCCAGAGTGGCACTTGCGGAGGCTCCACTCACGCCACATAATGATTACCTCTTAGTCTTGAGTCAGCTTGGCTTCGTGGGCTTGTTTTTGTGGGGTCTGCCCTGCATCTATGTATTTTTTCGAGCGTTTGGTCGCTGGCGAAAGGAACCCTTTGCGGTCAAGTTGCGAGGTGCCGAGGGTACTGTAATGCCTCCACAGCGCTTCTTTTTGTCGATTGGTCTGTCGGTTTCGATGGCATTCGCACTTTGTATGGCGGCCAGCTTTGTATTCTATGTGCCGGCGTTGACGCTTTACGGCGTGCTTGCTTTTGCGATTCTATTGAAGACCACTTTCAATCGGCGTCTGATTTTGCCGGGGCATTGGGTCCATCGTATAGGATATTTATTGTTAGCTGCTTGTGCAGGTTGGGCGTTTTATGTTTTGGGCTCTCTTAAGTTGGAGGCTCAAGCATTGGAATTAAGAGCGCGTCAGCAGCTAGAGCACGTTGTGGACATGCGAGTGCATGTCTCTGGAAATAAAATTTTGCTCGATGAGGTGATTGAACTCTACGAAGACGCAGTGATTGCTGATGCGGAGAATGTGGATGCTTGGATCGGTTTGAGTGCGGCCGTGTGTCAGCTGTATTTTCGTAACCCTTCTGATTTCGAACGAATCGCGGAGCGCGCAGTCGAGTGTGCCCAGCGTGGCGTCGATTTAAGCCCCGATTATTGGAAAAGCTGGGCGCAACTGGGAGTGGCGCGCGCCTTTCATGGCGAGCAGGAACTTGCAGAATATGCATTAGTAAAGGCGCTTGAGTTGGCGCCGCATAATAGTAATGCTCATTACTATTATGCGGCTTATTTGAGCTCGGTGAGTCACCGGCGCGATGAGGCTTTGTCGATGGTTCGGCAGGCATTGGAAATCAATCCTAATAATGCGGCTGCACGTCGCTTACAGCAAAAACTACTCATTCTTTAACTGTGATACATTTTACTAAAGTTCTCGCAGCCGTGCTGTTTTTATTCGCTTCGCAGGTCCAAGCGGAGATGTGGGTGAGTGGCGCAGTCACGCTGCATGAGGTAACTGGCCAAGTTAGTTTGAAACAGCTCGGTGCCGAGACTGTTTTATTGGCTCCTGAGCAGGTGCCTGTTTCTTTGCCTGGCTTGGTCGACTGTGAGGCTATCTATGGCGCAGCAGCTTATTTGAGTACTTCGAATCGCACTCATATTTATTTCCAAGGGGAAGGTAGTTTTTCGGTCGAGCGATTTGAACAAATCATGCCTGACTTGCAATCTTGGGAGACGACAGAGTCTGAGACGGGCCAAAGTCGGATGATTCTTAATTTTCGAGGGGGTGAGATTGTGGTCGATAACCGCAATATGATTGAATCCTCTCAGTGCCTGATTGAAACCCCGCTCGGGCGTTTGACTGTGAAAAATGCTTTATGGCAAATGCGTATCGAATTCGATCCACGCAGCCAAATCTTTGATTTCACTATTAATTGTAGTGATGGTCGGGTTCGTTTTACTGACTTACAAGGGCAGCAATACACCCTGCGAACAGGGCAGCGCCTCGCTGGGGCGGGGGCGCGCAATACGCCATCGATTGAAATTGGTGAGAGTACGATTCGTTCGTATGAGTTGATTCAGCGCTTTAAATTGATGCAGGATCAGTATTCGGAGTCGGCGAACGCCTTGGAGCCGTTCTTAGGGCACTTTAAGGGGGTGGATCAAGGCATGCGGCAATCTGCTGTCGTGCCTAATTCAGCAGCTGTTAAAGAGGTGCGCAGGCCTATTATTATCATTGAATATGCAGACGAGCCCGAGCTCGTGACCCCTTTTCGCGGGGAGCTTAAGCCGCCGTCAGCCTATCAAGCTGATTTATTTTAAGCGGGACACGTGAAGAAATCGAAACAGTTATTAATTTCGCTCGGGCTGATTGCGCTTTCGGTGGTGCTTTGGCTGTTGCTGATGCTATCGGGGGTTTTAGATGGGCTGGAGCAGGAAACGCTGCGCTGGCGCTATTTGGCTCGTGGGGAGATCGAATCGAGTGCGCCTGTGGTTTATGTCGATTTGGATGCTGAGACGGTTTCTTATATGGGGGATCGTCCTTGGGATCGGCGTGAGTTTGGGGTGTTGCTGCATGCTCTGCTTGGAGTGGGTGGAGCGAAGACCGCCAGTGTGGATATCATACTGTCAAAGTATGGTGGTGGTGCGCTACTTGATTGGGAACGTGCGCGTAAGGGGGACAGTTTTTTGGGCAAGGTCGTTGCGGCCTACGAGGATCGTATCGTGCTCGCTGCAGCTTATACCGGAGTGGTGTCATCTATCACCCAAGAAGCGGCTCTGTTGCCTATGATCCGTGACGGCGACTACGATCCAGAGATGTCGCCTTTCCCTGAGGCGCCCACATATCCGATTGTTGATTTCAATGTGGGGCGTCTGGCCTTGGCCAATGTCGATGAAACCCTGAGTGGGGGCGTGGTGCCGTATTATGTGCCAAGCTTTGTTGGGTTAAATAGCGCGCGCTATAGCTTCCATTTAGTCGATGGAGCGATGCGTGACAAAATGGATTTCATGAATGAGCCGTATTCCGAAGTGGTGGGCGATGAAGTTGTACTGACTGATTTGGACGGCTTTTCCACATATTCGGTACCTTTGCAGAGTGAAATGACGATTTTTACGCTTGGTCTAGAAACTTTCTTGGCTGCACATGAATTAGATGAAGACGCAGTAGAAATTAGTCCTGACACGCTCACGATTCGACGTGCAGGTGAGGTCTTTAGACAGATCCCTTTGGTGCAGCAGCAGTCGATCGAAGTGAATTGGTTTGAAGGTTGGGAGATCTCGGGCGATGAGGATCATGTCAGTATGCAAGCAGTATTGCGCAACGCGCATGCCTTATCGGAAGCTGCCTCAGCGCAGGATACAGTCAAAGTCGCGGAGTTGGAGAAGTGGTTTGAGCGTTTTCGGGACAAGGTCATTTTTGTGGGTCCGGTGGATCCACAGTTAAAAGATATTTCGCCGACTCCGTTTAATCGTGAGCCAGTGCCTAAGGTCGGGCTACATGCAAATCTCTATCGTACTATCGCGGATGAAGCATATATCACACGCGCGGATTCCGGGCTTTGTATTGCGATCGTGTGTTTGCTACCCTTGTTGGTTTGCATGCTCGCCTTGAATCGTGGCAGCTTGCGCTTGCTGTCCTTGCTGTTGCTACTCGCATATGGCGGTTGTGTGTTTTTTGCCTTTGCGCAGTTTAATTGGATCTTGCCCATGATTGTGCCGATAGGCTCGTCTTTGACTGCGGTGGTTTCTGTGGTATTGCTCAAGCTCGGTTCAGAGGAGTGGCAACGGCGTCGCATCAAGGCACTCTTTGGCGCCTATGTTGCACCGAAGCTGGTAGATGAAATGGTGGAGTCGAATCAGGACCCGCAACTCGGTGGCACCGATACGGAAATTACTGCGCTGTTCTCTGATGTGGAAGGCTTCTCTGCACTTTCCGAGGAGCTCACTCCGCACCAACTGGTTTCTTTGATGAACGAATATTTAGGAGCCATGACGGAGGTCTTCCAGCTTCAGTCTGGCACCTTGGATAAATACATCGGTGATGCAATTGTGACTATGTTTGGCATGCCAGTGCCTGTGACGGATCATGCATCGCGCGCCTGCAACGCCGCGATTGAAATGCAGGCATGCCACGCTGCCCTGCGAGAGAAATGGGCAGACTCTGGCGAATGGCCGGAGAGTGTGCGGCATATGCGCACACGTATCGGTGTGAACACGGGGCGCGCCGTCATTGGCAATATGGGCAGTGAGATGCGCTTCAATTATACGATGATGGGGGATTCGGTGAACCTCGCTGCTCGCTGCGAAAGTGGGGCAAAGATCTACGGTGTGTATACTATGGTCACTGAAAACACCTTGCAGGCTGCACTGGCCGAAGGCGCCGAGCTCAATTATCGTAAGCTGGACCGTGTGGTCGTGAAGGGGCGTCGTCAACCAGTCGAGCTCTATGAACTCTGGGACTCCTCGGTGTCAGCAGGCCAGAGCTCTGCGTGCCGGGCTGCTTATGAGGCTGCCTTGGAGCTCTATTTTAAAGCTGATTGGGCCGCCGCCTTGCAAGGTTTTGAGGCGTCCGAGGCTGATGAGCCGTTTAAGGCTTTTGCGCCGACGACGCCTTCTGCGGTTCTCGCGGCGCGTTGTCGCCAGTTCCTAGAGACAGGAGCTCCCGCCGGTTGGAACGGTGCCTACGTGATGACCTCGAAGTAGCTCGTCGTTTTACGTCGCTAGTAGCTGCGCATTGCAGGGTCAACATCGCTCGCCCAAGCGTGAATGCCGCCGCTCAGGTTAATCGTATTCTCAAAGCCCTTTGCTGCCAAAAATTGTATGACGTTCATGCTACGCATGCCGTGGTGACATAATACGACTAGTGGCACATCCTTAGGTAGCGCCGTATGCCGCTCTGGGATTTCGCCCATCGGGATATGCAGTGCGCCCTCAATCCGGCAAATTGCCAGTTCGGAGTCTTCGCGCACGTCGAGAAAGACTGCTTCGGGATTGTTTTCGCGTAAAATTGCCGCTTCGCTCGCACTGATTTCCTTGTTCATTTGTGATCTTTCATGATGATGCTTGGATATATGTCAAAGACAGCTTCTATAATTGTGCCTGCTCGACTCGCTTCGACGCGTTTCCCCGCAAAACTTCTGCACCTGGTCCGTGGAAAGCCCATCATTTTGTGGACGGCCGAACGTATTCGTGCGGTCGCGCCAGAGTTTCCGCTCTACTTCGCGGTGGATGACGATGCCTTGGAGCGTTGCCTGAGTGAGGCGGGCTTCAATGCGGTGCGCACGCGAGCAGATCACCCCAGCGGGACCGACCGCTTGGCGGAGGCCAATGCCATCGTGGGCGCCCCTGCGGTGATCAACGTGCAAGGTGACGAGCCGCTTGTCACTGGCGAGCAGATTCGAGCGCTGGCTGCGGGGCTCGAGGGCGAGGCCGCCATGTCGACCTTGGCGGTGCCCTTTGAGCGAGCGCAGGATTTTGCCAATCCGAATCAAGTTAAAGTCGTGCGCGACCGCGCTGGCTATGCACTCTATTTCTCCCGTTCGCCCATCCCTTTTGCTCGCGATTGTGCCGCTCAAGTAGATGCCACATGGTTGGCGCAGAACCCTTGTTACCGTCATCTTGGCTTGTATGCTTATAAGGCAGATTTCCTGAGTGCATTTTCAGGTCTGGAGCCCGGCTTTTTGGAAAATATCGAAAAGCTCGAACAACTGCGTGCAATGGAACATGGCTATCGCATCCATGTGGGCATTACTGACCAAGCCACTATCGGTATTGATACACCGGAGGATGTGGGCGAGTTCGAAGCACGCCTGCCTGCCGAGTGACACACTTGCCTGCTTGACAAAGCCGCCGACTCACAGCCGTATTTAAGCTATGCAAACTGCTCCTTCAGAACTCGAAGTCGATCCACTTAACCTCCCCGATGCTCGCGGTCACTTCGGGCCCTACGGAGGCATGTATGTGCCCGAGACTTTAATGACCCCGCTCTTCGAGCTGACCGAGGCCTATGAGGCCGCGCGTAAAGACCCTGAGTTTCAACAGGAGCTGGATTTTCAGTTGCGTGAGTTCGCGGGGCGCCCGACCAATCTTTATTTTGCCGACCGCCTGACAGAACACTGCGGTGGGGCTAAGATTTACTTGAAGCGCGAAGATTTACTGCACACCGGCGCCCATAAAATCAATAACGCGCTGGGGCAGGCCCTATTGGCCAAGCGTATGGGCAAAAAGCGTATTATCGCCGAGACGGGGGCGGGGCAGCACGGTATCGCAACGGCCGCGATGTGTGCTAAGATGGGCTTCGAATGCGTCATTTATATGGGCGAGGAAGATATGCGCCGTCAATCGCTCAATGTCTACCGTATGCGCCTTTGCGGGGCGGAGGTGCGCGGCGTTTCCGCTGGGCAAAAGACGCTCAAGGAGGCCGTAAACGAAGCCATGCGTGATTGGGTCACGAATATTCGCACCACTCACTACATTATCGGTTCCGCGCTTGGCTCGCACCCATTCCCGATGATGGTGCGCGACTTCCATCGTGTGATCGGTGAGGAGTGCCGTCGCCAAATTATGGAAAAAGAAGGTCGTCTACCCGACGAAGTGGCTGCCTGTGTCGGCGGTGGCTCCAACGCGATCGGTATCTTTTTTGCCTTTCTTAAAGATCTCAATGTGCGCCTGACTGGTGTTGAAGCCGGTGGTCGCGAAATCAAGCGTGGGCATCACGCGGCCCGTTTCGAAGGTGGCCAGCTGGGCGTTTTGCAGGGCGCCAAGACCTGGATTTTGCAGAGCCCCGAGGGGCAAATCGATCTGACTCACTCCGTCTCTGCGGGCCTCGATTACGCCGCAGTCGGCCCCGAGCATGCTTATTATAAGGAAAAAGGACGCATCGATTTTGGTTACGCGACCGATCAGGAGGCCTTGCAAGCGTTTCAAGATTTATGTGCGATCGAGGGCATCGTACCCGCGCTCGAATCCTCTCACGGCATCGCTTACACGATGAAGCGCGCGCGTGAAATGTCGCCGGATCAAATCATTATCGGTAACCTCAGCGGCCGTGGTGATAAGGATGTGCAAGAGGCCGCCCGCGTGTTAGGCGAAGCCTAGCTCACGCTCCACGGAGGCGCGTCGTTGGTGTTTACACTCCGCTTAGCCTGATCCTGCTCAGCGTAGCGCGGCTTGCAGTGGACAGTGGCTGACATCGATGCGAGTGCCTCTGCGGTAGGATTCCAAGAGTCGCTTCGACTCTTGGGCCAGCATGCGACGCACTTCGCGCCGGGCTCCTTTGGCGCGCGGTATCTGCATGTGGTCGTAAGCGGTGGTCTGGTGGCGCATCCAAGCGATGGTGGCGGCTTCCGCACGCTGCTCAATCGGGATGCGTTTAGTGCGCGCGACGGTGCCACTGCCGACAGGTGTGGCGTGGGCCGCAATCAATACGCTCAAGCGCTTGGCCAGAAGTTCATAGCGTGGGTGGAAGTTGAGGTAATCGCGCAGAGCCTGAGTAAAGTCCTCATTATACACGACCTCCGCTTGGGCGCGACGGGCGCGGCCCGCCTCCAGTTTCTGAGTGTAAGCGGGGTCTGCTTTTTCCAGCTTGCGCGCGGCTTGCAGTGCTTCGATTCGGTGCGCGGGCGCCCAGATGCCGTGTGGAAATTCCTTGCGCCCCTTCTTTTCTTTGACCGTCCAAGAAGGGCCGTCCTGCTTGATGCGCCGGCTCAGTGCGGCATCACCGGGCGGTAATAATGCCCAGCCGGCAGGCACCGCGAGAAGTTCTCCCTGGCAGCTAAAGACGTGGCCCGGCTTGGGGCAGGGGCGGACGATTTGTGATTCAGGCATAGGGCTTGTTAGGCTTTGCGGCGGAGCAGAAATGCGCCCGCGCCGTCGTGACCAGTCTTCCACGGGAGACTGATCGCCGTGTCGACGAGTTCAAATTTCTGTCCGGATTTGCTCTTAAGGAATTGCTCGATGACTTCGCTGTTTTCGGCGGCCTCGATGCTGCAGGTGCTGTAAACAATGCGTCCGCGCGCTTTGACGAATCGAGCGGCGGAGTGGAGTAACTGCAGCTGAAGTTTTGCACATTGGGCGATGTCCTTCGGTCTCAGGCGCCATTTGACGTCGGTCCTGCGTTGGATTACGCCCGTGTTCGAGCAAGGCGCGTCCAGCATGACTGCGTCATATGCAATGGGCAGCGCCTGGGCCTGAAAGGTCGCCGCTTCCAATTCCAATAAGTCCGATTCGATGATCGCGCAGTTTAAGTCTGTCGAGCGTAGCGTGGATAAGTTGGCTTCGAGCCGAGCGATGCGATTGCCTGGCAGGTCGACGGCCACGATCTGCCCCTTGCCAGTCATAGCGTGCGCCATGTCGTAGGCCTTGCCGCCCGGAGCGGCGCAGAGGTCGAGCACTGACTCACCAGCCTGCGGCGCAAGTAGGGCCGGGGCGAGACGCGTGGACGGGTCTTTGATATAGGCGTTGCCCTTATTTAGCAGCGGGTGTAGGTCCTCCTGCCAAGACAGTTTCGGTGTGATGCGGTAAAACTGTGGCCAATCCGTGGCTTCCAGCCCTGCAGGCTTTTGGATCGAGTCGTCGTAGATCTTGAGATAGGTGGCTGGAATGCCCTGGTCCCATTCCAGCAGCTGTAAATAGCTTTGGGGAAACTCTCGTTTCCAATGCGAGACCAGCCACTCCGGATGACTATAAAAAGCCGCAGGTGCTGCTTCGGCGTCAATCCGAGCCAGCGCCTCCGGTAATTTACGTAGCACCGCGTTTAAGAAGCCTTGCTCAAAGCGATTCACCAGTTGCTTGCTGCGCTCCACCGCGTGGTGGATGATTTTTGGGTGCTTCTCCGCGTCGGCGGCCAGCAGTTCGTAGCCCGATACCAGCAAGATCGCTTCCACGCCAGGCTTTGCCTTTTTGCGTAATAGCCCCTTCAGTGCCGCCTTGCTGCGGTGCCCATGGCGAAGCGCCCCTAAAAAAAGTGATTGGCAGGCAGCGCGCCGATCTCCTATAAATTCTGTAGGTAGTTCGTCCAACAATTGGTCGGCCTTTCGGTCACCTGACAGATATGCTTCTGTCAAGTGTACAGCAGCATCCCAGCCTGTTGTGGACTTTCTGGATAAGCTAAACTTAATACTTCTCATTGGCGCGGAAACTGTCCATAGTGGATAGTTTACGACTAAGACAAGCAATCATTATGAATAAAGAGTCCATTGACGCTCTCATCAAAAAGAACCCTAAACTGGCTTCGCAACGTGCAAAGCTCGAAGTGATGGTGCCCGGTAACTACTGCCTACACCGTAGCTGGGGCTTCGGTAAAATTGTAGATTACAACGCTGCGGACGACCGTTTAATCATCGACTTTGAAGATGGTAAAAAAGGCCACGCGATGGCGCCAGCGTTCTGCGTAGACAAGCTCGAAATCTTGATGCCCAACGACTTGCTTGTGCGTTCACGCACCGAGGCCGACGTGATCGAGGAGATGATTAAGAAGCAGCCTGCTGATTTAATCTGCGAGATGATTTCCTCTAACGAGAATCACGCAATGATGTCGACTGAGATCGAGCGCCGCCTGGCACGTGTCATTGGACCGATCAAATACAAGAAGTGGTGGACTGCCGCTAAGAAGGTCTTGGTCAAAGACCCACGTATCGGTGTGCCACTCAAAAAGAGTGACCCTTACATTTATCGCGTAGATCCCGTGAAGCCAGAGGACGAGATTCTCGAGCAATTCCGTGGCACCAAAAACTCGAAGCAAAAGATCGAGCTAGGCGAAAAACTCTACGCTTTGTCCGAAAACATTTCTGTGGTGCGCGAAGAGATGCCTTCCATCTTGGAAGAGCTCACCGATGCGATCGCCAATGCCAAGAGCCTCAGCCAAGCGGACCGTCTACACGGTGTATGGGTGCGTAACAACTTGGCCCGCGACCTGCACGAAGACGTCGAAACTCTCGAGCCTTCTTCCGGCTCGATCCTCGATGCGACCAACGATTACTCCGAGCTCGCCGCGAATCTGCCTGCTCAATATTTCAAGCGCTACCTCGACCTCATCAGCCGCACCTACCCAGAGAAATGGCAAGCCATGGTCGAAGACCTGCTGCGCAACTCCAGCGGTAAGTTCACCAGTGAGTGTATCAACTTTATGCTCGAGAAAGAGATGCAAGAGCGCATCAGTTACTGCCTCGATCGCTGGCTCAAGGAGCAAACCATCAAGGGCCCACTTCTTTTCTGGGTGGTCAAGAACCGCGCATCTAAGAAATACGGTTCCATCATCGAGCCTCTCGTCAATCCTCGCTTGCTCGCTGCGATGTTCTATGCGATCGACCACGAGGCACTACAGAATGCAAGCACACGCCGCATCCCATTGGCTGATCTGCTCAGCGACGACGTCACATTGATTCCCGACCTGTTGGCAGAAGCCAATGTCGAGACCGCCAACGATCTCGCTCAAACACTCTTGCTCAATCAAGGCTTTGAGGATCTGACCAAGAAGTCGCTGCTCGCTCGCTTCATCAAGCAATTCCCAACCGTTCAAGCCTTGCTCGCTGGCCAAGCGGCTGAAACTTCCGAAGAGGAAGCACTCATCGTATCGCAAGAAAGCTTCAACGAAGCCAAGGCTGAATACGAAGAGCTCGTCTCCACCAAGATCCCAGAGAACAAGGTCGCCATCCAAGTCGCTCGCGACCACGGTGACTTGAAGGAAAACTCCGAATATAAGATGGCTCGCCAGGATCAAGACATCCTACTCTCTCGTAAGAGTGAGCTTGAAATCGATCTCTCCCGCGCCCGCGTGACTGACTTCAGCGAAGCCACCACCGACAACGTCGGCATTGGTTGTATCGTTCACCTGAAGGAAGGCTCCACTGGTAAAGAGCAGCGCTATTCCATCCTCGGTGCCTGGGATAGTGATCCAGAAAACGATGTGCTCTCTTACAAGACACCCCTCGCTCAAGCCCTGCTCGGTAAAGAGCCAGGCGCGACTGTCAGCACCAAGATTGGCGGCAACGAAGAGCAGTGGACGATCCTCAGCATCTCGCTCTGGCTCGACGAGAAGTAGGTCGAGTCTCCAATTTAGAATCAAGGCGCTCCCATCGTGGGGGCGCCTTTTTTTTTGTGCGTCTGGCAGGGCGGACCTAAGCCGCTTCTAAGAATATATGATCTATAAGCTTGGCCTTTGCGTCGCCTCGAAATTTTGCTTCCCTGCGTCGCCTTCGGCTATGCAGGAAACAGTCGGGCAGCGATCGGCATCGCCCCGGTTCCGAGAACCGAGGTCATAAAAGATATATAATTAGGGCCGAACTTTTTTTGAATTGATATTAAAGGAGCGAGCTTCTGATGAAAATTGATACAAGTTCGCTGAATGCGCTGGGCGGGTGTGATCCTTTTGGGGTTAGCCGCCGGCGACGCTGGAGAGCTGGAAGATGGGTAAGAACATGGCCATCACGATGCCGCCGATTACGACCCCGAGGAAGGTGATCAATAAGGGCTCCATTAAAGAGGTGAGTGCTTTGACTAAGGTGTCGACTTCCGCATCGTAGAAGTCGGCGACTTTGACTAGCATGCCGTCGACGTTACCGGTTTGTTCGCCTGCGCGGCTCATGTGTTTCACCATCGGGGGAAAGTAGGGGTCGTTGGCGACCACGTCGGAAACTTGGCCACCCTCGCTGATGTGGCGGGATATGTTCTTACAGGCGGTTTGGATGAAAGTGTTGCCAGCTGCTGCCGAGACAATGTCCAAGGTCTTTAAGATCGGCACGCCCGAGCGCATTAGGATGGCGTAGGTGCGGCAAAAGCGCGATAGGCTGACTTTGCGCATGAGTTCACCGATGACAGGTATTTTTAAGATGAATTTATCGGAGGCTTTTTTACCCTTAGGTGTCGCGACGAAGCGTTTAATGAGCCAGACCGCGCCAGCTATGCCCGCGATGATGAGTAGAATGTAAGACTTTAGAAAGTTACTGAGCCCAATTAGGAACTGTGTGGGCTTGGGGAGTTCGGCATCAAAGTCGCTGAACATGTCAGCGAAGACGGGGATCACGAAGACCAATAGCACGTTCACTAGGATGATTGCTAAACTGATGACGACTGCGGGGTAGACGAGGGCCCCTTTGACTTGCTTGATGAGTTTAACCGTCTCTTCGAAGTAGCTGGAGGTCTTTTCTAGGATTTCAGCTAGACTGCCGCTGGCTTCACCAGCTTCGACCATGGAGACGAAAAGGTTGGGGAAGGCGCGAGGATAGCTCGAGCAGGCCTCGGAGAAGGCGCGGCCTGCGGATACGTCATTTTTAACGTTGCGAATGATGATTTGGAAGACGGGATTCTCTGTTTGTTCTTCGAGCGCTTCCAGTGCGCCTACCAGCGGTAGGCCAGCTTCCAGCATGGCTGCGAGCTGTTGTGTGAAGATCGTTAACTCCATGAGCTTGATCTTCTTGCGCTTCGCTTGCTTTTCGTATGACTTTTGTTTGGCGAGTCGTTGGCCTTCGGCGAAGCTTTTTTTCTTCTTGGTAGAGGTGGTATTCGCCTTCGAGTTGAGTGTAGCCATGTGCGTGGGGTCGATCTATGTGAGTGTTGTTTGCTAGATCATTCCTAAATCGTTCTTCAGATGCAAGTCCTTGGCGTGGGCTGAGCTGTTTTTGCTGAAAATTAACGAATTCTCCTCGCTTCAACGCTTGGTTTGGGGCGTGGTTGTGACTCCATTCTGGTGATTTTGACGATAAATCTCTGAGATCGCGCCTTGACAGTGGCGAGGGCAGAGGTTTTTCTCTCCCGCTTTTCCCATTTAGAGGCACTTTCTTATGAAACCAACATATCGACCTTCCAAACTTCGTCGCGCTCGCAAATTCGGCTTCCGCGCACGTAATGCAACACACTCTGGCCGCAAGGTCTTGGCTGCGCGCCGCGCTAAGGGCCGTCATCGTCTAGCCGCATAGTGGTCTAGTCGTATAAAGGTCATCTTGATCTGTTGATCCTTGTGGTTGATGGGGCTTGGGCCTTGAGTGGTTAAATCATCGCGAGCGTATTATCAGAGACCATGGGAATCCCGGTTTCAATGCGCTTACGTAAGCCACGCGAATTTTTAGAAGTCCGCAGTTTGGGTCATCGTATCCACTGCGGACCTTTTATTTTCCAATGCCACGTGAGCGAGTTAGCTACGCCTCCTCGACTCGGAATTATTGCGAGTCGTCGCGTAGGCAACGCCGTGAAGCGGAACTACGGAAAACGTATTTTTCGCGAACTATTTCGTCAGCACGCGAGCGAACTGCCCGCCGGTAGTGAGTTGGTGATCGTGCTGCGCAATCATTTTGATCGTCATAGTTTTGACGATTTGGAAGCGCGTTTATTACGTGCCTGCCGCACGATTCATAAGAAGCACGTCGCCAAATGATGTCTTGGGCGAAACAGATCCAGCGCTTGTTCTGTGCGCAGCCCTCCTTGCTCTCGCGCGTAGCGGCCGCTCTGGTGCGAGTGTACCAGTTAGTGTTTTCGCCGCTGAAACAAATTTTATTTGGCACTTCCTGCGGCTGTCGCTTTCAACCTACCTGTTCCTGTTATACCCGTGATGCGCTCTTGCGTCATGGTTTTTTCTATGGCTCATGGTTGGGACTGCGTCGTATTGTGCGTTGCCACCCTTGGCACCCAGGCGGATTTGATCCCGTTCCGGGCTTGAATAGCGAGCCCGAACACGACATTTCACCTCCTTTCAATACTCATTCAGATGGATAAAAAGAACACAATTTTAGGCGTTGTCTGTATTGCGGCCGGCATCGGCTTCATGTTTTGGCAGAGCCAGCAAATCGAACAGCAGCGCATTGAGCAGTTGCAACAGGCGGAAACTTTGGAGGCCCCCGCCGGGCAGTCCACCACTCCCGCGGATGCCGAACTTGTGGCTGCGGATGCGAACTGGCAGCCCGATCAGGCGAAACTGGGTGCGGCTGCGGTCACTGACCTATTTCAACAAGTGGATTCCGTGCCTGCTTTGTCTGGGGCGCCGCTGGCTGAGGAACAGACGGTCCGTTTGGCTAATGAATTCATTGAGGCGGTCTTCACGACGCGTGGGGGAGCGATTAAGACGGTTGATTTTCTGCAAACCAAGCGCGGCGAGCGTGATGACTACGTCTTTAATCAAGGGGGGTATTTGCCTGCCCTGAGCTTAAGCTATCAGGCGAGCGACGAAAGTATGCGGGAGTTTGCGCTCGATTACCGCGTGGAGCAGCAGACTGCGGATTCGATCACATTTGTGCTGGATCAAGGCGAAGGCATGCTCATCCGTCGTAGCTATCGTATCGCGCCTACAGGCTCCGATGCGGAGCCTTATGCGATCGAGCATAGTACTGTATTTGTAAATCAGTCGGGTGCCGCAATCAATCCTCGCACCATTTACTTTAATCTAGGCACTGCCCGGACGATTACCGAGGGCAAGCAAAGTGCGAACTACTTGAATGTCGGGCACTATAATGGTGAAGACGCTGATTTTGTGCCGATCACCAAACTTAAAGGGGGCAATGGTGTGCTCGGCATCGGCTCTAGTCAGCCAACGGATCAGATGGAAATCGCGGATCGCGTGGAGTGGGCTTCGGTTAAAAACCAGTTCTTTGCCAGTGTGCTTTCTTCCGACACCGTGGGTGATGATCTGTATATCTACAAAGTGCCCGCAATTGAGGGGGGCGACGAAACGGCTAGCCATCAGGGCATCTCTGGCAGTGTAGGTTATCAAGTCGGCACTTTGGCTCCTGGCGAGTCGAAGACCTTGGACTTTCAGTTCTTTATCGGGCCTAAGGAGTTCAAGCGCCTACAGGCCTTGGGCAATCAGCAGGACCTCGTCATGCAGTTCGGTTTCTTCGGCTTCTTTAGTAAGCTGCTGCTCTCCTTTATGTATGCCATCCACTCGGTTGTTCCTAGTTGGGGTTGGTCGATCGTGATCATGACTGTATGCATCAAAACGCTGTTCTGGCCACTCACGGCTAAGGCCAGCAAGTCGCAGAAGCGCATGGCTAAGATTCAAGGCCCGATGGCCGAAATGAAGGAGAAGTATAAGGACAATCCTCAGAAAATTCAGCAAGAGACACTCAAGCTCTTCAAGGAGCACCAGGTCAATCCGGTGGCAGGTTGCTTGCCCATGATCATTCAGATGCCGATTTTCCTCGGTCTGTTTTACATGTTGCGCACCGCTTCCGAGTTGCGCCACGAGCCTTTCCTTTGGGTCAGTGACCTCTCGCTGCCCGACACTCAGTTCGAAATCGGAGGCTTCCCGATCAATATTTTGCCCATGATCATGGGGGTGACGATGTATTTGCAAATGAGCATGATGCCTGTCTCGCCCACTGCGGATCCGATGCAGCAAAAGATCTTTAAGTTCCTGCCCTTCGTATTTTTGATCTTTCTCTACAATTTCGCCTCTGGTCTGGTGGTTTACTGGACGGTGCAAAATATACTCACTATCGTGCAGCAAAAGATCATTAACAGCCGCCCCGACGAAGATTTGAAGCCCGCAGTCGCGACTGCCGGTGCTAAGTCCAAAGGTCCAGGAGGCGCCCCGCGCACTAAGGCGAAACGCAAATAAGCGTTAATTTTCCTCTTTCCAAATACACAAAATTCAACTTTCTATAAGCTATGTCAGGACACAGTAAATGGGCCACAATTAAACGCGCCAAGGGCGCAGCCGATGCGAAGCGCGGTAAAATCTTTAGTGTGATCAGTAAGGATCTCACACTCGCAGCACGCGACGGCGGCGGCGATCCAGCGATGAACCCACGCCTGCGCACCGTGATCGCAAAAGCGAAAGCAGCCAACATGCCTTCGGATAATGTGGAGCGCGCCATCAAAAAGGGCACTGGTGAGTTGCCCGGCATCGTCTACGAAGAACTTGTTTACGAAGGTTATGGCGCGGGGGGCGTTGGTATTATCGTGGAAATCACCACCGATAACAAAAACCGCTCCGCTTCGGAGGTGCGCAGCACCATGACTAAAAATGGGGGCAACCTCGCGGGGGTGGGTGCTGTTGCGTTTCAGTTCGATCGCAAAGGCCAAGTCATCATCGACTCCACTAAGATCAGCGAAGAAGCCTTGATGGACCTAGCGCTGGAAGCCGGTGCCGAGGACATTAAGAACGAAGGCACTCACTTCGAAGTGATCTGCCCTATGTCGGAATACGATACTCTCTCGCAAGCACTCAGCGATCAAGAGATCGAGACCGAGTCGTCCGAGTTGGCTTACGTGCCTAATATTCTAGTGCCCATCGAAGATAAAGATACGGCTCGTAAGGTGCTTCACTTGATCGAGAAACTCGACGATTTGGAGGATGTCAAAGCCGTGCATTCGAATATGGACATCGCAGCCGATTTATTGGGCGATGACGATGCGTAATTGAATACCCGCATCCACCACTAAAAACCACTTGCCAAGCGCTGAGACTGCGCTCAGGCTCTATTTAACTTTAATTCAAACCCCACAAATAAAAATGCGTATCAAGATCCTCGCTCTTCTGTCTCTTTCATTGGCCGCTCTGGCATTTACTGGCTGCGATGGTGGCACTGCTCAGATGGCACCTAAGGAAGCAAACCTTCTCGGGATCGCGTCTATCGAGAGAGAGTCTTATGAGAACGCTGGTGTCGCAACCTTCGCGGTGAGCACTGACGAGCTCTACAGCCGTAAGAATTTTAGTGGTGATAAGGTGACACTCCTTTGGGGCCTTATTACTCTGCAAGACTACTAGGCCAATCGCCTGCTAGGGCTGTTCAGCTGCTAGGGCTGTTCAGCTGCTAGGGCTGTTCCCTGCTAGGGTTGTTCGCCTGTTCGGCTGCGGCTGCTAGCTTGTTGACAGCCAACATGCCGCGTCCCGTTCGTGTAGTTGAAAAATTGATTCAGCCGTCTCCTGTGGAGGCGGCTTTTTTTATGTGCAGGGACGCAGCTTTCGTGGGCAGTCTGAATTTTTGAGTGGCCGATTTAAGCCAAAGCAGCTAGGCTTAAAAGATGTCCGATTTAGAACAGCATAGCTTGGAAACTGGCCGCGAGGCGATGCGTGCAGAAGCCACCGCCATTGAGATGGCGGCCGCACGGCTTGACGCTTCATTTGCCGCCGCCGTTGATATTATTTTGTCTGCACCGACAAAGCTGGTGATCTGCGGGATCGGCAAATCGGGGCACATCGGTGCGAAGCTGGCCGCTACGTTTTCCAGTAGCGGCACGCCCTCCGTCTTTTTACACGCAGCCGAAGCGATTCATGGTGACCTGGGCGTCTATCAACCTGGTGATCCTACAGTTGTGCTTTCGAAGAGCGGAAGCACTGCTGAGGTTTTACGTCTGCTGCCCTTCTTTCGCAAATTCAAATCTCCGGTGATCGCGATTGTGGGAAATACGGATTCGCCGATCGCGGAGGCGGCCGATGTGGTGATCGATGCTAGCGTCGAGAAGGAGGCCGATCCGCTGAATTTAATGCCGACATCCAGCTCCACTGTCAGCCTCGCGATCGGCGATGCCTTGGCGGCCGCATTGGTTAAGGCGCGCGATTTCACTGCAGAGCAGTTTGCCACTTTTCA
The DNA here is from genome assembly GCF_031127805.1 of Thalassobacterium maritimum. NCBI lineage: Bacteria > Pseudomonadati > Verrucomicrobiota > Opitutia > Puniceicoccales > Coraliomargaritaceae > Thalassobacterium > Thalassobacterium maritimum. The sequence continues at coordinate 42,705 of NZ_JARXHW010000005.1, forward strand.
CCCAGGCGGTCAGTTGGGGCGCAATTTATTAATGACTGTGCGTGAAGTCATGCATCCCGTCGAGCGCGTCGCTTGCGCGCAAGCGGATGAAACCCTGCGCGAGGTCGTGATTCGTATGACCCAGGCACCTTTTGGTGCCGCATGTGTAGTTTCGCCCGCCGGTGTATTGGAAGGAATTATTACCGATGGCGATATTCGCCGGATTCTATCTGCTGAGGGCGATATTCTGGCCAAGAAAGTGGGCGATTGCATGACTGCCGGGCCGATTTCTACACACCTCGGCATGAGCCTCGGTGAGGCGGTTCGAGTGATGGAAGACCGCCCTTCACAAATCTCTGTGCTGCCAGTGGTGGATCCGCAGGATGGTAAATGTGTCGGCCTGCTACGTCTGCACGACGTCTACCAGCCTAGCTTTTCCTAGCTGACTGTTAGAAAGCGTTCAGTCAGGCATTTTACGATGTAGTCGTGTGCCTCTTCGACAGAATCAATAATTTTAAACAGGTGGACGTCTTCTGGCGAAATGGTGCCCCATTTCACGAATGCGTCGAAGTTAAGCACATCGTTCCAAAACTCGCTGCCGAACAATACGATCGGTGGCAGCTTCTCGACTTTCTTCGTCTGGACGAGTGTAAGCGTTTCGAAGAGTTCGTCCATGGTGCCGAAGCCTCCAGGGAAGGCAATTAAGGCTTTAGCCATTAACATAAACCAATATTTGCGCACAAAAAAGTAGTGGAATTCGAATTTGAGTTCTTCAGGAATGTACTCGTTGACGCCTTGCTCGAAGGGGAGGCTGATCCCCAGACCGACCGACTTGCCGCCTACGTTGTGAGCACCGAGGTTGGCGGCTTCCATGATGCCCGGTCCACCTCCCGAGCAGATTAGAAAGCGATCTTGGTGCTCTCCTGGTAGGCTCATCGACCATTTGGTCAGCGACTCTGAAAGATCTATCGCGGCCTGATGATAGGGCGCGGCCTGCACGGCACATTTGGCTTGGTGGAGACTGCGCCTTTCTTCGAGGCTCATATTTTCCGGATCTTGGATCCGTGCTTGCACCGTGGCGAGTTGCTGCTCCGCGAGTTGTAGCGGCTTGGTGCGCGCGGAGCCGAAAAGCACGATCGTGTCTTTGACATCTTGTTCCGCAAAGCGCAGGCCCGGTTCGGTCATTTCGCAGAGCACACGGATGTTGCGCGCGGGATCGCTATTTAAAAAATCAAGATTCTTGTAGGCTTTGAGTGGCCATTCATCGCGGGAGCATTCACGGGGGAGCGTCATATGTTTGTAAATTAGCTTTGTTAATGTGAGGGGCGTTAGTGAAAAGGGAGTCTATTTGTCGCCCATTGCGTGGCAACTATGAAGCAATCTTTTGCTGTTCCGTTCGGAGGTTTAACCGTAGAAGCCTCTGACCTGTTGTAAAATCTTTGCGCAGAGATGGAGTTTACGCGGGTTCAGTAGCAGTTGTAGCGCGCTGTGACGGCCTTCATCACAAGGGAAGGGCAATATCAGTGCTGGCAAGAAAGTCAGGCTGGCAGGCGCGTTTAGGCGGTTGAGCTCGTTGCTGATCTGTCCACTCCAATTGGCTCGATCTGGAGTCGGTTGCGGGCTAATCGGTAGGATCAAATAGTCATAGCGATTAAAAAAATCTGACATCGTTTCGCGAATTTTTTGTTGGATGGCCGTGGCTTGCTCAGCTTTTTCCGCCGTGCAGATTTGCCCGGCTTCGATGCGTCGCAGTAAATGCTCGGGGTAGCGTGTCCGATATTCTTCTATCCAGTATTGATGGATCGCGTAGAGCTCGCGGGATTCAATGGTGGCGAAGGCTTCGCCAGACTCTTTAAAGCTGCGGCACAGGGCCCTGTTGGGCTCTGGATTGTCATCCACGTCGAGGTGGCGCGTGAGCTCCATCATGTTGGCCTTGAGGTCGGCATCCAATGGGATGCTTGGATCGTTTAGTAAATAGCCGTGCGGGGCTTCAGTGGTGCTCGCGGTCAAGCTCGGAAAGAGGGCTTCAATGCTAGTTTGTAAGTCCTCCAGTTGAGCGGTCATCCAGCCCACGGACTCTAGCGAGGGGATGATGGGAAAGACGCCTTCACGAGCGTAGTCGTTATTCGCCATTCTAAAGCCAAACAAGCCATGAAATGCGGCGGGTATGCGAATGCCAGCAGCGCTGTCGAGGCCGAAGGCGATCGGAGCCCAGCCGGCGCTGACCGCATGGGCGCAGGCGCCGGCACCGCCTCCGCAGATATAGCGCAGGCCATCGGCGTGGGGACAGTCGCCAAAGCTCAAGTTGCGACCGCGTGGGTCGACACCAAATTCACTGGGGACGGTCTTGCCCAGTAGGCTGGCTCCGAGGCTTTTTAATTTGTGATGGAGCAGGCTGCCGTCTTCGAGTGGCGCTTCGAAAGGGTCTTGAAAGGGGGCGCCACAGCGAGTGGGCAGTTCTTCTACATCGAAGAGATCTTGCAGTAGGTAGGGCACTCCGCGTAGCGGTGCATCTTCTTGAGCGCATGCGGCTTTGATGTTCTGAGTCAGGCTGTCTTGGTCGGGAGTGGCAGCAATCAGTGCGCGTCGCGTCTCGGGCGGGAGTGACTCACAGTTCTCGATAAACTGCGCAGCCATTTGTTCGGGCTTGTCTTGTGCGAGTTGTTGCCAATGCGCGAAACTGTTTTGAGTGTCAGGCATGGTTTAGTCTTTGCCGAAGCGGCGCTCCCATTCGCTCCAACTGATCTCACTAAAGGTCGGTTTTCCGAAAGGGGAGGTGTGTGGGGTGTCGCAGTGTAGTAGAGCTTCGGCGAGTTGTTGCACGCCCGCTTCACTCATGCTGTCGCTGCGGCGGTAGCTGCCCTGCACTGCTAGTTTGGCGACTGCCTCCCAGACTAATTCGCTTTGCTTGCGCGAGCCCCCGCGTTGGCGCAGAAGATCCACCATGTCGCGCACGAAGCCTTCCGCTTGTTCCGGCTCCAGCCATGCTGGCACGGCCTCGATGCGATAGAAGTGACGGCCAAATTCTTCGATGTGAAAGCCTTGTGCATTGACTAAATCGAGATGCGCTAAAAGTGCTTCTGAAGCTAAGGGCTCCAACTCGACGGGATGTGGGATCAACAGGCCTTGGCTCGGCGGTGCGCTCTCTTTGTAACTTTCAAGTATGCGCTCGAAGCGCACGCGTTGATCGGCATGCCGTAAATGTAGCATGACCAGCCCGCGCGGGGTGTCAAAGAGGCCGTATTGCTTTTTTAATACAGTAATCAGGCGCCAGGTCGGACTAGATTGCGTGCTGGTCGCTGTGGCCGCTGTGGCCGCTGTGGCTGCTTTGGCCGCCGCTGTGGAAGGGCGAGTTGCGAGGGGCGCCGCTTGTGCTTTGGGCGCGGATTGAGCGGTCGCTTGGGGCGCTGGTGTGATGCCCGGTGCGGGCGTACGCCGTGGCTCTGCTTTGGCTGCAGGCTTCGCTTTCGGTTGGGGGGCGGTGGATTGGAAGGATTCCACCACTTCGGAGGGCGTGGTTGCCGGGGACGGTGTCTTGAGCTCGACGGAGTCGACCGCGTCGACCGCATTACATGGGGCTTCGGCTTCAATGGCCGTGCCTTCGAGCTGCGGGCGTTGCGCCTCTGTGGCGGCGACTAATGTTTCGGTAATGGCGCCGAGCACAAAGCGGCGGATCGCGCCATCGTTGCGGAAGCGAACTTCGCGCTTGGCGGGGTGTACATTGACATCCACTTCCTGGGGCTGAATTTCTAAAAACAAAAATGCGGGTGGGTAGCGTCCTTTTTGAATGCGGCCGTGATACGCGTCCAATACCGCAAAACCGAGGGTACGACTATCGACAGGACGACGGTTGACCAGTGTGACCAGTTCGCGCCGGGTGGAGCGTCCCACACCGGGTTTGGCAGTCAGCCCCGTTAGGCGGTAGCCTGTCTTAGGATCGCTTACATCGACTGGCAGTAAATCGTCGGCCAAGCTGCGTCCCCAGATTTCGGCGATGCGGTCGCGCAGATTTTCACAGGCGGGGGATTGAAAGACGGTGCGGCCTCCTTCCAGCACACGGAAGGCGACTTGGGGATGCGCCACCGCAAAGAGCCTAGTGTTGTAGGTGATGTGTGCGGTCTCAGTGGGGTCAGTTTTTAAGAACTTCCGCCGAGCGGGCACGGAATTAAACAATTGAGCCACTTCGATTACAGTGCCCACAGGCATCCCGCAGGCCTTTTTGTCCAATAACTTGCCGCCATTGATTTTGATCTCGGTGCCGTGTTCCCAGCCTTCGGCGCGGGTGCGCAGAGTGAAACGTGAGACCGACGCGATAGAGGGCAGGGCTTCGCCCCGAAAGCCGAAGCTCGATACCTCGTTTAGGTCGACCGCCTCACGGATCTTACTGGTAGCATGTCGCTCCAGTGACAGAAGTGCTTCGTCGGGGCTCATACCCTTACCATTGTCTTCGATGCGAATGTAGGATTTGCCGCCATTTCGGAATTCGACTTCGATCCGAGTGGCTCCGGCGTCGATACTGTTTTCCACCAGTTCCTTGACCACGGCGACTGGGCGCTCAATCACTTCGCCTGCGGCGATTTGGTTAGCGACTCGGTCGGATAGTATGCGGATCGTTGACATAGTTAAAGAGGGCTTACTCTTTTGAAGCACTGTGCGGCAGCTGCAAAGCAATTTCTTAATAAGTAAATCCGGACTTGTGGTTTTGGAGCATGGCTTACACTAACAATAGATGCGACCCATTCAAATGGCCGCGCCGTGCTTCGCTGGCGTGGTCATGGGGTCTGTTTTCTTAACCTCTTTACAAACAACGCTATGTCAAACCGCCTTGCAGACGAAAGCAGCCTTTATTTACAACAACATGCTTCCAACCCAGTGGATTGGTATCCTTGGGGCGAGGAAGCCCTGAAGGCTGCCGAGGAGTCGGGGAAGCCCTTGCTGGTTTCTATCGGCTATTCGGCTTGTCACTGGTGCCACGTGATGGCGCACGAATCTTTTGAAGATGAGTACATCGCTGGCATTATGAATAAGCATTTCATCTGCGTAAAGGTCGACCGCGAGGAGCGCCCTGATGTGGATCAAGTGTATATGGAAGCGGTGCAAATGATCCAGCAGCAGGGGGGCTGGCCGCTCAATGTATTTTGTTTGCCCGATGGGCGGCCTTTCTTTGGGGGCACTTACTTCCCGCCTGAAGATCGCGGGCAGGGGCTCATCCCTTGGCCTCAGATGTGCATGCGAATTGCCGACTTTTATAAGCGCTCCAAGGACGAGTTGATTGAAAATGCCGACGCCATTCAGAAAAACATCTTGGCAGGCACTCAAGCCTCTAGCACCGGCGGTGCATCTGGGGGCTGGAACCCTGAACTGTTGATCGAAGCAGCCGTGGGCATCTGCGGCAATCACGACGATCAATACGGCGGCTTCGGCGGCGCACCTAAATTCCCACCTTCGATGTCGCTCAATTTCTTGCGAGCCCTACGATCACAGGCTGAGCCCGAGCTCGCGCAGCGGATCGACGACATTTGCGGGATCACCTTGCGCGCGATGGCGCATGGGGGGCTCTTTGATCAGTTTGGCGGCGGTTTTGCGCGTTACAGTGTGGATGCGCACTGGCTGATTCCGCACTTCGAGAAGATGCTCTACGATAATGCATTGCTACTCGATGCTTACACGCGCGGCTGGCTGGACAGCCAAGATCCCCTCTACGCCGCAGTGGTGGAGGAAACTGTCGGCTGGCTCGAACGTGAAATGTCCTCGCCCGACGGAGGTTTTTGCGCCGCCCTCGATGCCGATAGCGAGGGTGAAGAGGGGCGCTACTATGTCTGGACGCCGGAGCAGGTCGATTCCGTGCTGGGCCCCTCGCTGGCGCGCGAAGTGCGCGCCGCATATAATATTACCGCGGAGGGCAATTTTGAGCATGGCAACAGCAATCCCGCACTGGCCGAGCCCGATTTTGCTGTGCGCGAAAAATTAGCCGATGCCCGCCGCCAGCTACGCGAGCATCGTGAAGCCGAACGCGTGGCGCCAGGCCGGGATAGCAAAGTGAGCACCGCCTGGAATGGTATGTTGATTCGTGCGCTGGTGGATGCCGGTTTTTATTTTAATCGGCCCGAGTGGCTGCAGCGTGCACGTCAAGCCGCTGACTTCTTGTGGGACGCACTGGTCACAGAAAACGATGAGGGCATTCAGCTCAAAGCAGTTTATTATGCAAACGGCGGCGCACAAGTGGATGGCTTCTTGCACGATTATGCGCTGTTGGCTGAAGCTTGCCTGGCGCTGGCGTCCAAAATCGACTGGATTGAGCCTGGAGTTTCGGGCCTCTATCAGGCTCGTGCACAAGCTTGCATAGATCAGGCTTTGCAAGATTTTGCAGACCCACATTCGGTCGGTTATTATTTTACCGCTGAGCGGACCGAGACGCCCGTGGCTCGCCGTAAAGAGTGGTTTGATAATGCCACCCCTTCTGGTAACTCTGTGATGTTGCATGCCTTGAGTGGGCTCTATGCACTCACCGGTGATGCCCGCTATGCCTCGGAATTCGAACTCACCTTGCCGGCCTTCGCTGATTACGCGCGCAAAGTTGCCGCAGGCGTGGCGCACGGTCTCGAAGCCGCAGCGACGCAGCAGGTCGGCATCGTTGTGGTCAAAGTCGGCCTAGGCGTGGATCTATCTGCCTTGCGCGATGGCCTCGCCGCGCAGTCTTGGCGCCGCTGCTTTATCCAGCAAAGCACCGACTTACCGGCCCAACAGATTCAAGTCTGCATCGGCACGCGCTGCTTCGCACCGACTGAGGACCTTGCCAAAGCAATTGCTTCAATTTAGCGAATTCGTATTCAATGAGTTGGAGTTCCACGTAAAGCGGGGCTCCGACCTCAACTGTTAAATTTCTAATTCTTTAAAATGTCCGACGATCTCCACGAGCTCTATCAGTCGATCATTCTAGATCATAACAAGCGCCCACGTCATTACGGTGCGCTTGCCGAGGCGACGCATCATGCCGAAGGCTACAATCCACTTTGCGGTGATAAGATTACAGTATTTTTGCGCATCGTAGACGATCGTATCGAAGCCATTCAATTCGAAGCAGCCTGCTGTGCCATTTGTAAGGCCAGCGCTTCGATGATGACAGATGCCTTACAGGGCCAGAGCCTCGCAGAGGGGGAGTCGCTTCGCGAGGGAGTCAGCCGTATCTTGGATACCAATACAGACGAGAGCCCGAGTTTAGAAACAGCGGGCGAGCTCGCATCGCTCGCGGGCGTGCGTCAATTTCCCGCACGTATCAAGTGTGCGACCCTTCCCTGGCATACCTATCAAGCTGCGCTTCGTAATGAAACTGAAGCGAGCTCGGAATAGTCAGCTGTTGTAAGTGATGCAGCCTTCTTCCGCGCGCGTCGGCTCGATCAGCTTGATCAGTTCTGCTTGGACGAGGTCGATTTTGTCGGCCTTGGCGTGAATGTTGGCTACGATGGTGAGTTTTTGTGATGACATAAGTATATTGCTAAGAGTGATAGCTTGAGCTGCTTGCTTTACTCGAAGAGCGGAATTAAATTTCGCGGGTCGTAGAGGGAGCGAATCTTTTGCTGATCGGGGGTGCCGGTGAGTTCGAACTCTAGTAGGTTGGTCAGGGGCTTGGTGATGAGGTCGCTGATCTTTTTTATGTTGGAGTCTGACTTGCCGAAATTTCCGAAGAGGGAGAGCTTGAGCCGCATGTTGAGTGCTTGATTGCTTAAGTTCAGACTGCCGAGGGCGGTAATCTGGGTGCGGGTGCCATCGATGCGCAAAGGATCAAAGGTGACGAGTTCGTTTTGATAGTGGAAATTGCCACGCAATAAGTTGAGGTTAAATGAGGTGAAGTTGAATTGGGTGTTTTGCAGAATCTTCGAGAGCGGGCCGAGTAACTGAATGGTGCCGAGCTGCTCATTACGGATTTCGATCTGTCCGAAGCCCGCGTGTCGCAGTGGGTCTTCGGCCGGGCCTTGACCATTCAGTTGTAGGTCGATGCGCGCGGGCTCTCGCGCTGAGGGCTGCGAGCTGTTGCTGCTGGTGCTTTGTAGCTTGGTTTCGAGATTGTCTAATTGTGGCAGACTCTGAATTGCTTGGTTCTGGTCGGCGTCTTGGAGGGTAAATTGATAATTGAGCGTGCTGGCGCCTGATTTCGGGGTATGAATATCAATTTGCGCAAGGCCTTGGCCGTCGGCATAGCCGAGCTCGACCTGACGCAGTTGTGTGAGGGTGGAGCGCCCATAGAGGTCGAAGCTGAGGTAGTCGAGAGGCACGCCTTTGAATGTGAGCGGGCTGTCGAGTTTTGCAGTTAAGTCGAAGTAAGTTTGGTCTGCATATTCGGGGTATTGGCTATTAAAAATAGCCCCTTCGAATCGCGTAATGGGTAAATCCTCGGTCTGAAAGTCGGCGATGATTTGAGAGACATTCCCCTTAAATATTTTGGCGGCATCTTCGAGGGTGAGCTTGGCCGTCATGTCGATGCGCAGCGAGATCGGTCCCTTGCCGTCGCCCATGCGTGAGCTGAAGGCTAGATTTCCTTTTGCCCAGCCTGGGCCGCTGCGGGTACGTATGTTGCGCAGTTCGCAATAGGGGCCGCGTCCGCGAACGATGAGTTCGGCTTCGTCGAAGGCGATATCGCTGTACATGGCATTATGTGCTTCGGCATGGCCATAGTAAAGGTCGGCAGCTTTGCGCTGGCTGTTGCCGTAGATGATGAAATCGCCGAGACTGTAGTCGGTGCGACTGAAGTCGAAATCTCTAAAAATCGCTGTCCACCAGCGAGGTAGCAGAGTGTTGTATTCGTAAGGCACCGCGGATCCCAGTAGGGTGAGTTTGTAATCTTTGCTCTGGGTGTTGAGTTTGAATTTTAGGTCAAGCCATTGTCGCTGACGCTGAAGACTTAGTTTTCGGATCTCGAACTGACCGCTTTGATAGCTGGCGTGAGCTTTAATATGGTCGAAGCTGATTTGGTCGATTTGTAGATTGTTGACTTGTGCCTTTAGTTCGGCCTGCTGCAGTTCGAAGCCGGGGGCTAAATCTATCTGTAGATCGAGGTAGGGGGGTGTCTCGTAGCTAATGTCCGGGAGCCGTGCATGCAGAGCTTCTGGGCTGAGTATACTCAGATCGACACTGCCGCGGGCGCGCACATGCCCGCTCCGGCTTTGTGCATTGACTTGACCGCTGAGGTCGATGGCACCGTCTAAGCTGCGTGTAGATCCGTGAAAAGTGAGTTCTGGGTAGTGGGCGGGATCAATTTGCAGGGTGGGGGCGTCGAGTTCGAAGTCTTGGAGCTTGATTTGCTCGGCGGCCAAATTGACCGGGGGCCACTGCCCAGCAAGTGCACCGCTGAGTTCTACCGGGGGGAATTCTGCACTGAGGCTCTTGGTGTGGATTTGGTAACGAGGTATTTCGAGTTGTGTGGCCGTCAGTCGCGGGGCCGAGAGTGGGCGTATCTGGTCGCCTTGCAGTTGGATATGTGCTTTCAGTTGGACCTGTTCTGCACGCACTTCCGGGTGTTGCAACAGACGGCTACTCAAGTGTAGGTCGATTTCTTGGTGCTGTGCATCAATCAGCTTGAATTTAAAGCTAAGGGTCGGGTTTTTGAAGAAATTGATGCGCTGCTTATACTGTGATAGCTTGGCCACCTGTTGGTAGAAAGTTTGAATGTGTTCGCTGAGATCGATCTCTTGAAGCTTTAGCTGGAGCAGGCGGGCGCTCGGCTGTTTGCTTGAGCTGGCCGTCGCTTGGGTCTGGAAGCTGCCACGTAAGTGAATTTGATCGTGTAGGGCGGCGAAGCGTTCGATGTTCCAATTTCCTTCTTCGGGCGCTAGACGAAAGGCAATGCGTTCGAGGAGCCGGCTGTGGTATCCATCGGGCGAATACACTGAAGGAATGTAGAGGGTGCCCCCAGTTACGGTTAGACTGGTGGGGGTGGGGAGCTGTTTGAAGCCTTGCCACTTGAGGGCGAGCTCTAAGCTGTCGGCCTCTAGTAGGTTTTGCTGAATGGTCTTGGTGCGCACTTTGACGCCCAGTAATTTCAGAGAGCCGTCTAGCTGCACCCGAAATTCGTCGGCTTCGACTTGCAGACCAGGAGGCAGTTTTTGAGCCAAGCTCTGCTGGGCCCACTCAGAGGGCAATGGCAGGTGACCATAGATGATGAGGCAGCCCACGATGAGTGCCTGCGCTATGAATAGAAGTAGTAGTCCTGTGTCGAGAAATAGCTCCAGCAGGAGGCTGAGGCGGAGCTTTCTTAAGAGTGCCATGCGACGGGCCGATTATTCTGACAGTTCCGTCTCGATCGGTTGTGGGGCTGTCAAGGGCGCTGGAGTGGCCGGAGTGGTGACTGCATTGCCATCGACTTCGGGGGGTGTTTCCATGTCGTCGGTGAGCTCGTAGAGCGCGTCAATCAGTGGCTGTGGGATCTCGAAAATGGCATTGTGCTGTTTGGAGCCGGCGACTTGTATCGTGCCGGATAGGCGCTTGGTGAATACGTATTCACGCATTTCTGTGCGGTCCGTGTCGCCACCTGGAAGTTGGATGGTGGCGCTGAGCTTAAACTTCCAGGGCAGTGATTTCTCGGAGTCGATGGGGTAGGCCTCTGCATAGCGGTCTAGTAGGTAGCTCTTTACCTTAAATTCGCGAATGGAGTCGATTAATACGCGAATGTGCGGGCCGCGTTGGCCTTCGAGTTGTTCTAGTAAATTGTCCCAGCGAATGCTGTCTTGTGGTAATGTATAATCGAATACGCTCTCTCCGCTCTCTAAGTTGGTGAGTTGTAGCGAGCGAATGCGTGCGGATGAGGGCAGCTTTTCGAGCGTGCGATTACGATAGTAGGAAGTGTTGAGCGGCACCATTTGTAAGGTGGGGCGTCGCTCGACTTGGAATATAAAATCGGCTTGATTGGTCTTTGCATAGAGTGCCGCGTTGGCATCTTCGCTATCATCTTCGGGGTGTGCCAAAGTCAGTGTGAGTGGCTCGCCCTGTGTGAAGCTGAGTGTGATTACACGGCGTGGCTGATTGAAGCCGAGCCGTTCTGTGTCGGTGGGAGTGGGGGCGTCCACTGCGAAGCCACTGGCGCGCATGCTGGAGAGGTCGTCCATGAGCTGTTCGATAATAGCGGGGTCGGCGCGGTGTGGCTGAATCTCGTCTTCACCCTTGCTTTCCAATACTTGCCAGTCGTGTTCACCAGTCTCGAGCTTTTGGAGTCGGATCTTACGACCGTTTTCGGAGATGTTAATCGCTGAGAGTAAGCGGTGGTCGAAGTTGACGAAGTTACGCTCGCGCAAGGCTTCCTGTGCTTCACGCAGAGCATCGAAGGGGCGGGCCATGAGAGTGAAAATTGCGGGATTGTCTTCCAGCTTGGCGTAGTATTGAGGTGGGCCTTTGGCGTTGCTGGCTAGATTGCCAATGATCAGTGTTTGTCGACGCTTATTGCCGTGAATTGTTACCTGCATTAAGGGCGTTTCCAGGCCTTGTAGGATGGGGTCGGATTCGTTGCCTTCGATGAAACGCACCACTTTGGCGGCGGTGAGTGTGTTGATGGTATTATCCACCAATGCCGGGTCGGCCTTGGCCGCGAGGGGAGCTTCGAAGCGCCACTCTCCATTGTTGCGGGCGAGGCGTACTTTGAGTGAGCTGCCATCGGCGGTGCTTTCGGAGCGGATTTGTAGCCCGAGTGCTTCGACTTCGAAGACGGGGATGTCAAAAATCTCGCGGGTTCGTAGGTCGTTGAGATCGACCAGCAGGCCGTCGATGATTTGTCGGTTGACGACGAAAATCTCGCGCTCATCGGGGCCGAGTAGGTAGACGTTGTTGCCGATTTCAGTGAGTGTGCCGATACTGAGTGAGATCGTTTGCTGGCCTTCTGCGATCACGAGTCGCAGTAAAGGATCTTCCAGTCCGTAGTCGGCTAAGCTCTGGCCTGATTTTTCAATTTCATCGACTGCAAAGGAGGCGTCTTCTTCGAGGAATTGTAGTTGGTTGAGTATACGATTGATCGCAAAGTAATTGGCCGACCATTCCATGGGCTGGGTAATCGTCCACGTAGAACCTTTGCGCTCGAGTATACGCGGGGTCTCCAGGCCGCGTCCGTGTAATTCGATGCGGTCGGCATCCAGTAGTTCGCGTCCGATCTGGCCCGAGAGCCCGCCGGGCTCGGCTTGCACTTGTTTGGCTTGTTTACCGAGGTAGGCGATTAAGCCGAAGGTGATGACGTTGAGCGCGAGTAGAAAGACTGTAAATTTGAAGCGCATGTTCTTAGCGGCGGCGGATGAGATAGATGAGCAGACCTAGCAGCGCGGTGGCGCCAGGTATAATTGCGAAGTAGATCAGTGTGCGATTGAGGTCTCGCTCGCTCATGACGACTTGATAGCTTTCGAGCGGGCGGGTGGCGATTTTTAGTAAGCTGTTTTTGGAGAGTGCCCAGTTGACGGAATTAAAGAATAAGGTGCGGTTACCGAAGGCGCGCAGTCGATTGTTGGTAATGAAGTCGGAGTTGCCGAAGGCCACAAAGCGTCCTCCGGGGATGTTGATTCCGAGTTCTGTGCCAGCGGTGCGTGTGGATACGGTGGCAATGGTGATGGGCCCCTTGAGGTCACGGCCCGCGTCGAATTGAATCGGGTCTTGCGTGCGGTAGTCGCGTTCGCCCCAGCTCTGATCGGAGGTTCCGATGATCTGTGTTACCTTGAGGCGTGGGTCTTTGAGCGAGCCGGGATCGGTGCGCATGGGGCGTGGTTGCCCGAAGAGTGCAGTGATTTGGTAGTCGACCAATAAGTTGGTGATGGGGTGCTCGGCGAAGCGTCGAATAATCAGATCGCCCCCTTGGGAACGGAAATCGGGGCCGTCGTCGACGACCACCATGTCGTCGGCCATGACGCCCCAGTCGTAAAAGAGTTCTTCCATGCCATGGCGACGTCCAGGATCGACAAATACGATCATGCGCCCGTTGCGCTCGTTCATATAGCGGCGTAGTTTCTCAACTTCTTCGGGCAGTAGGCTGGCCTGTGGCGACGGCACCACGATCAAATCGGCGTCCGCGGGCACGTTCTCATCGACTGCCAGGTCGAGGGTGGCGAGTTTGTAGTTGCGCTCGCGTAGAAAGGCTTCGAGTTGCGACAGCCCGCGCAGTGGGTCGACATCGTCGAGACGCATTTCACCGTGGCCGACTAGGAAATAGATTTTGTCTTCGTCCTTGGAGGACACATCGATGATGGCGGAGGTGATCGCCTTTTCGCCTCGAAAGCCAGCGATTGTGTTGTCTTTGACTTCGTAGAGGTCGGCCTGGCGAATCTCGCGAGTGCGATCCCCCATGGCGACTAGAATGATGTTCTCTTGGGTGAGATTATATTTGTTGGCGAGTTCCTGGGCGCGCTTACGCTGGCGGTATATGTCAACGAATTCGATATGGATGTAGGCCTTTCCTTCGTGCATGCCCGCGGCTTCATATTCACGGAAAAGTTTGCGCAAGTGCTGGTGGACCTGTTGTTGCTCGGCGACATCTGGATTGTTGGGGATGGTGACGATAATGTCGACGGGCTCCTCGAGTTCGCGGATGTAAGCCTTCGACTCGGGGGCAAGGGTATAGCTGCCCGACTGTGTGAGGTCGATACGTTCGTAGTATTTAGCTGCGAGGAAATTGAGCGAAGCGATCAGGCACAGTCCTAAGATGATCTGCATCGAGCGATTGGCGATGCGGAAGCGGCGTGCGACGCGGTATTCGTTGAAACGGTTGATTTGCATCAGAAAATGGAAGCGCGGTTTAGGCTTTCGCCTCGATCACTAGAGTGGAGAGGCCCAGCAGTAGAAAGGTGGTGCTGGCGTAGTAGAAAAAGGGGCGTGTATCGATAATGCCGCGTGAGAAGTCGTCTAAGTGCTCAAAGATCTGGAGGTAATTGACGGTGGCGACGACCCAGGAGGAGAGCTGCCCGCCGGTATCCGCGAGATTGCCCATTTGCTGTCCTCCGATGATGACTACAAATAGCGTGGTGAAGGTTAGCATGCCGGCCACTAACTGACTGCGTGTTACGCTACTGGCAAAGATCCCTATCGAGATGAAGAGCAGTCCGCTGGTCGCTAAAAAGAGGAAGCTGCCTGCCAGTGGAGCGAGCTCTAAGAGTGCGCCACTCTCGGCGGCATGCGGATACAGCTTCTGGGTGAGGAAGGGGAAGCCAATCGTGAGCACCCATAGCAACATGTAGAATAGATAGGCGCCGGCAAATTTACTTAAAACGACGGCGACGCGCGAAGTCGGCGTCGTCATGAGCGTATCGAGTGTGCCAATGCTGCGCTCGCCCGCAATGCTACGCATGGTGAGCAGAGGCACTACGAAGAAGACAGGGATCCAGAAAATACTGAAGAATTGAACGGTCGGAAGCACTTCCGAGGGGGTGTTGACCATGCCGCGCAAGATGGCCCAGTAAAGGAAGCCCATCAGGCTGAGAAACAGCACTGCCGCAATATAGGTGGGCGGGCTGATAAACAACATGCGTAGCTCGTGCTTAAGAAGGATGAAAAAATGGCGCATCTTTTAAATGACGGATGGAAAATGATTGATGACTGACGGGCTAGGTTGTGATCTTAGGCTTGGTTTCGATGGTTTCTTCCCAGGAGCGCTTGGTGGCCGCTAGGAAAATTTCTTCGAGATTTGGCTCGCGTGGGGCGAGGCTGTGTAAGGTGAAGGTGGATTGATTGCTGAGTGCTTCAATCAATTGTGGGCCGAGCTCGCCGTCGTTTTCGATTCGCAGACTGAGCTTGGCACGATCTTCAGCCAGTGGCGTGCTTTCCAAGATCGTGGCTTCGAACCCCTTGGCGGCCAGTTGGGGGATGACTTGCGATGCGTCGCCCTCAATGCTCAAACTGAAGCGATTACCTGGCAGAAACTCCTCGCGCAGCTCGTTGCTGGTGCCGGATGCGACAATGCGACCACGGTTGATAATGATGACTCGGTCGCAAGAACGTTCGATCTCGGGCAAAATGTGACTGGATAGAATGACCGTGTGTTTGCCGCGTAGGTTATCGATCAACTTTCGAATGCCTTGAATTTGATGCGGATCCAAGCCGATGGTCGGCTCGTCCATGATGATCACTTCCGGGTCGCCGAGTAGGGCGTCGGCAATGCCAACACGTTGGCGAAATCCCTTGGAAAGGGTGCCGATTATTTTGCGACGTGCGGTGCGGGCTAGGTCGCAGATCTCCATCGCTTCTTGCACAGAGGCGCGGAGTTTGCGCTTGGGCACCTCCTTTAAGCGGGCTCGAAAACGTAGGTATTCCACTACCCGCATGTCGTCTGGCAGCGGGTTGTTTTCGGGCATATAGCCGATCTTGCGCTTCACCTCGTGCGGGTTTTGGGCCACGCAGGTGCCGCCCACCCAAGCTGAGCCGGAGGTGGCGGACATGATGCCAGAAAGTATGCGCATGGTGGTGCTTTTTCCGGCGCCGTTGGGCCCTAGAAAGCCGACCACTTCACCTGGGTTGACGGTAAAGTTGACTTTATGGATCGCGGTCAACGCGCCATATTGGCGGGTGAGATCTTTGACGCGTATGCTGGGGATGGACTCCATAGTTAATTATCTGTTTGGATGAATCCTACATCCTAAAGGAAAAAAGAGGCGGCATCAAGGCTCAGTCAGGGGTATTTTCACTGTGTTCCATTGAGCGAGCTGCGAGTCTGCCTCGCGACTCTTGAGCAAGCTCGGGGCGCGTCGCGCAGTTGTCTGCCAGCGATCGAGAGAGAGGATTGCCTACTCCCCTTTAGGTGGCTGAGCGCTTTTGCCCGTGAAGTAGTCCTTGTATTCCATGAGGCCGTCCTCGATGGCATCAGCGACTATGATGGATGCTGCGAAAAACATAATGATGGCATTTGAGGCGGCATCACTTTCCTCGAGCACTTGGATGCGCTCAGAAAATGCACGATTCAATATTTCGAGCTCTTGGTAGTAGCTTTTTAAGCCATTCAAGTCCCAGTCCGCTTCACCACCCTCCTTGTAAACGAAAAATTGCTGTGTCAGGTAGGCGCTGACTGTGCGATGCAGCATTTCTCCGAAGGAACAAAAGGGCATGTGGAAGTTTGCCATGCTACGCAGCTTTTCTAACACGGGGCAGCCGCTAGTCGCCAGCTGTAGGCCGAGCATCGAGTTGAGTGCGCTTTGCAAGTCGCATTCTTGCTTAAAAACGCGTCTGTGAGTGACGACGCTCAGATCAATCTTTTCGAAAGAAGTGGAGTTTTTGAAAGTTTCTAGCACTTCGTGAACGCGAACGGCTGCAGGGCAATACTGGCAAGTGGCTCTTGTGAGTGGGCAGTTCGGGCATTGATTTGATTCCAGTTTGGTCCACTCGGGGTAGGGGAGTGGGATCGGCATCGGGGGCCGTGTGTGGGTCGAGGCTTTACTTATGCCGATTGTGAAAACGAGTTCTTTCTCTCCGAGTCCGAAGATGTATTCAATCGTATCAGGGGCAGTTAGTTTCACAGGCACATAGCAAATAGAAAATATGCCACTTGGCAAGGCGCTTAGTCGGTGGGCTTACGGCTCCTATTAGGATGCTTGCTTTTGTGGCTCGGCCTAGAGAGTCACTTGCTCATGGCATCGATGCCCGCGGTGGGCGAGCTCGGCTCTGGTAGTTTGTCGCCGCACACCTTGCAGAATGTGGCGTCGTGATCGTGGTTTTCCCATCCGCAGGCGGGGCAAACTGGATCCGATCCAGAATCTGCTAGGCGTGGGTTTGTCATTTCTGCGGTGACGATGGCGGTGGGCACTGCGATGATTCCGTAGCCAATGATCATGATGACGGAGGCAAAAAACTGGCCCATCGGAGTTTGCGGAGAAATGTCGCCATAGCCGACCGTGGTGAGGGTGACGATGGCCCAATACACGCTCTTTGGTATGCTGGTGAAACCGTGCTCAGCTCCCTCGATCAGATACATGAGCGAGCCCAGGATGAGTACTAAGATCAGCACACCGAATACAAAAACGGCAATCTTGCGTGCCGAGGAGCGCATTGCACGCAACAGCGTGTTGGCTTCGCCGATATATTTAGCCAACTTGAGCACCCGAAAGATACGTAATACCCGTAAAACGCGCAGCAGCATCAAGTAGTGTGCTCCAGGGAGCAGTAGGTCCGCGTAAGTTGGTAATATAGCCAGCAGGTCGACAACACCGAAGAAACTGCGAGCATATTTTATCGGTTTTTCGGATACATAGAGACGGAAAATGTATTCGAGAGTGAAGAGCCCGGTGATGACCCACTCTAGGATATACAAGACTTGGCGTGTCTCTGGCGAGATTGAGGGAACGCTTTCCCACATGACGAGAGCGACGCTCAATAGGATCGCTAATATGAGGACCACATCGAAGCCTTTCTCATCCCATCGGGTGGATTGGAAGATGATACGTCGGCACTCGGATCTGAATCGTCCTGACATGGGGGGGAGATAATCTCTAACGGCTTCAGATGGCAAGATGGGAATGGGGGCGTAGCCTCGGTTCCGATTGGCGGAAAACTGTCGCTTGCTGCACAGCGCAAAACGGGGTCTAAAGAGCCCCGCTACTGGATCCGTATGCATTTAAGCCGTAGCCGAGTGCTTTAGCCTCGGTTTCGACTGGCGAAAACTGTCGCTTGCTGCACAGCGCAAAACGGGGTCTAAAGAGCCCCGCTACTGGATCCGTATGCATCTAAGCCGTAGCCGAGTGCTTTAGCCTCGGTTCCGATTCGCGGAAAACTGTCGCTTGCTGCACAGCGCAAAACGGGGTCTAAAGAGCCCCGCTACTGGATTCGTGTGCATCTAAGCCGTAGCCGAGTGCTTTAGCCTCGGTTTCGACTGGTCGAAAACTGTCGCTTGCTGCACAGCGCAAAACGGGGTCTAAAGAGCCCCGCCACTGGATCCGTGTGCATCTAAGCCGTAGCCGAGTGGTTTAGCCTCGGTTTCGACTGGTCGAAAACTGTCGCTTGCTGCACAGCGCAAAACGGGGTCTAAAGAGCCCCGCTACTGGATCCGTGTGCATCTAAGCCGTAGCCGAGTGCTTTAGCCTCGGTTCCAATTCGCGGAAAACTGTCGCTTGCTGTACGGCGCAAAACGGGGTCTAAAGAGCCCCGCCACTGGATTCGTGTGCATCTAAGCCGTAGCCGAGTGCTTTAGCCTCGGTTCCGATTGGCGGAAAACTGTCGCTCGCTGCACGGCGCAAAACGGGGTCTAAAGAGCCCCGTCACTGGATCCGTGTGCATCTAAGCCGTAGCCGAGTGCTTTAGCCTCGGTTCCGATTCGCGGAAAACTGTCGCTCGCTGCACGGCGCAAAACGGGGTCTAAGGAGCCCCGCCACGAACTTACAAAAAAGGCCGCACTCTTTCGAGGTGCGGCCTTTTGGAAATGATTGTGATGCTCCGCTTATGGAAGCTTGGTGCTGCCCATTAGGAACTTATCGCACTCGCGTGCCACGGCGCGGCCTTCGTTGATGGCCCACACGATGAGTGATTGCCCACGACGCATATCACCTGCAGCGAAGACACCTTCGATGTTGGTTTTGAATGTGCCGTAGTCTGCTTTCACATTGGAGCGGGCGTCAAGGTCGAGGCCGAGCTCTTCAGCAATCGTTGCTTCAGGACCGAGGAAGCCCATTGCCAGGAGCACGAGTTCGGCTTCGAGCACACGCTCGCTGCCTTCGACTTTCTTAGGAATGAAGCGGCCGTTGTCGTTGGTCCACTCGATGTTGTGGATGTGCACGCCCTTGACCTTGCCTTCTTCATCGCCCTCAAACTTGCTGGAGGTTACGAGGTATTGGCGTGGGTCTTCGCCTTGGATCTCTGCAGCCTCTTCTTGGCCGTAGTCCATCTTGTAAGTCTTGGGCCATTCGGGCCATGGGTTGTTGGCTGCACGCTCAGTGGGAGGCTTGGGCATGATCTCGAGTTGAGTCACGCTCTTGCAGCCGTGGCGCAGTGATGTGCCCACGCAGTCAGTGCCAGTGTCGCCACCGCCGATGATCACGACGTTCTTGCCCTTGGCGAGCTCTGTGAATTGCTCAGACTTGCCGTCCTTGATGTCCCAAAGCTCCTTGGTGTTGGGCCCGAGGAACTCCATGGCGAAGCGGATGTTGGTCAGCTCGCGACCTTCGATCGGAAGGTCACGTGGCTTGGTGGCACCGCAGCAAAGTACGACCGAGTCGAACTCTTCCATCAATTGCTTGGCTGGAATGTCTTTGCCGATTTCAACACCACATTTGATCACGACACCTTCAGCCTCCATTAACTCGGTGCGGCGTGTGACCACTTGCTTCTCCAGCTTCATGTTGGGGATACCATACATGAGTAGGCCGCCTGGGCGGTCGGCACGTTCGAAGATGGTAACGAGGTGTCCGGCCTTGTTGAGCTGATCCGCGGCTGCAAGACCTGCAGGGCCAGAGCCGACGACTGCGATCTTCTTGCCGGTGCGCTCTTTGGGAGGTGTGGGGGTGACCCAACCTTCGTTCCAAGCTTTGTCGATGATGGAGCACTCGATGTCCTTAATGGTGACAGGGGGCTCGATCACGCCGAGCACGCAAGAGCCTTCGCAAGGTGCGGGGCAGACGCGGCCGGTGAATTCGGGGAAGTTATTGGTCTTCATCAAGCGCTCGTAAGCGTCTTGCCACTTGCCTTGATAAACGAGGTCGTTGAACTCGGGGATGAGGTTGTTGACGGGGCAGCCGCTCGCCATGTTGGCCAGTGTCATGCCTGTGTGACAGTAAGGCGTGCCGCAGTCCATGCAACGTGCGCCCTGTGTCTGTACTTTTTCTTCGTCGAAGTGTTCGTGAATTTCATCCCAGTCCTTGACGCGTTCGAGTGGCGGACGATTCGCAATCGTCTTGCGCTCGAATTCCATAAATCCAGTTGCTTTACCCATAATGTATAAGTGTGAAGGTGTTTAAGTGTGAAGGTGAGGGCGGCTTAGTGGCCGGCTTTCACGTTTTCTTCGAATGCGGCTTGGACTGCGTCGTCGCCTGCGAGGCCACGCTCTTCGGCGCGTTTGACGGCTTGTAACACGCGCTCGTAGTCCTGTGGTAGAATCTTGAGGAACTTACCTGCCGATTCGGGCCAGTCGTCGAGGATGCTTTGTCCGCGTTTGGAACCGGTGTAAGCGACATGCTTCTCGATCTTGGCTTTGATCAGGTTCATTTCTTCGTCGCCGCATTCGATCAGCTGATAGACGTTGACCATGTCGGGATTCAAGCGGTTTTGAACAAAATCGCCTGCCTCGTCGTAGACGTAAGCCACACCGCCGGACATACCAGCGCCGAGGTTACGGCCGGTCGTGCCGAGGTTGATGACCATGCCGCCTGTCATGTATTCGAGTGCGTGGTCACCCACGCCTTCGACGACTGCTTCGACACCTGAGTTACGCACGCAGAAACGTTCGCCGGCCATACCGGCAACATAGGCTTCACCCTTGGTGGCGCCATAGAAGCAAACATTACCTGTGATGATGTTTTCGTGTGCGACGAATGAGGATTCCGGATCGGGGCGCACCACGATCTTTGCGCCGGAGAGGCCTTTGCCCAGATAGTCGTTGGTGTCACCTGTCACGGTGAAGGTCATACCCTTCGGGCAGAACGCGCCGAGTGATTGACCTGCAGAACCGGTGAGGTTGACCTTTACAGTATCTTCCGGCAGCCCTTCTGCGCCATACTTGCGTGAGATCTCGGCGCCGGTGATGGTGCCGACCACGCGATTGATGTTCACGATCGGTAGGTTGATTTCGACTGGCTTGCCTTCTTGAATCGCAGGTTGCGCTTGCTCGAGGATCTCGCGCATGTCGAGCGAACGGTCGAGCAGGTGATCTTGCTTCATCTGGCAGTAAGTGCCGACTTCTGGACCTACGTCCGGACGGTAGAGAATCTTGCTGTAGTCGAGTCCCTTGGCCTTCCAGTGGTCGATGGCTTGGCGCATTTCGAGTTTGTCCACGCGGCCGACCATTTCGTTGATGGTGCGGAAGCCGAGCTTCGCCATGGTTTCGCGGATTTCTTCAGCGATGAACTTCATGAAGTTGACCACGGCTTCTGCATCGCCGTTAAACTTCTTGCGCAGTTCAGGGTTCTGAGTCGCGACACCGACCGGGCAAGTGTTCTTGTGGCAAACACGCATCATCAAGCAACCGAGTGCAACCAGTGCGGTGGTGGCAAAGCCGAATTCTTCCGCGCCGAGCAAACAAGCGATCGCGACGTCGCGGCCTGTCTTGAGCTGGCCGTCGGTTTCAACCACCACGCGAGAGCGTAGGTCGTTGAGCAGCAATGTTTGATTGGTTTCAGCGAGGCCGAGCTCCCATGGGGCACCTGCGTGCTGGATGGAAGAGCGAGGCGAAGCACCTGTGCCGCCGTCGTAACCAGAAACGAGGATGACGTCGGCCTTGGCCTTGGCCACACCCGCAGCAATGGTGCCGACACCGACTTCGGATACCAGCTTCACATTGACACGTGCTTTGACGTTGGAGTTCTTCAAGTCGTGGATCAGCTCCGCCAAATCCTCGATCGAGTAAATGTCGTGGTGCGGAGGAGGGGAGATGAGTCCCACGCCAGGAGTGGTGCCGCGAGTTTTGGCGATTTGCGGTAGCACCTTGTGGCCGGGCAGTTCGCCCCCTTCGCCAGGCTTCGCGCCTTGGACGATCTTAATCTGAATTTCATCGGAGTTGACCAAGTAGTGGCTGGTCACGCCGAAACGTCCGGAAGCGACTTGCTTGATCGCAGAGCGACGGCTGTCACCGTTTGCATCCGGAGTGAAACGATCGGGATCTTCGCCACCTTCACCGGTGTTAGAGCGACCACCGATGCGATTCATCGCGATCGCGATGGCTTCGTGGGCTTCCTTGGAGATCGAACCGTAGGACATCGCGCCTGTCTTGAAGCGCTTCATGATGGCTTCGATCGGCTCGACTTCTTCGATCGGGATCGCCTTGGACTCGTCAAACTTGAAGTCCATCAAGCCGCGGATGGTGAACATCTCCTTGGACTGGTCGTTGATGACGTTGGAGTATTCTTTGAATACGCCGTAATCGCCAAAACGAGTCGCCATTTGCAGCTTGTGAATGGTGATCGGGTTGAAGAGGTGGCGTTCGCCGCCGGCGCGCCATTGGTAGATCCCACCAGTGTCGAGCGCATCGCCGCGCTCGTCGTCGCGTGGTGCGAAGGCCTTGCGGTGGCGTGAGTGTGTCTCTTTTGCGATGCATGGGAGGCCAATGCCTTCGATGCGAGTCGCGGTCTTAGTGAAATACTTCTCGATGACGGATTCGTTGAGGCCAATGGCTTCAAAGATCTGCGCGCCGCGGTAGGATGCGACCGTCGAGATGCCCATCTTGGACATGGTCTTGATCACACCGTTGAGGTTGGCCTTAAGGAAGTTTTGGCATGCTTTGTCAGCGTCGACCTTCACATCGCCGCGCTCGACCAAGTGGCGAACGGTTTCCAATGCAATGTAGGGGTTGATCACGTCAGCGCCATAGCCTAGCAGCAGTGCAAAGTGGTGCACTTCGCGTGGCTCACCCGATTCCAACACGATCGATACGCGAGTGCGTGTGCCTTGGCGAACGAGGTGGTGGTGGAGGCCCGCCACTGCAAGTAGTGCAGGGATCGGCGCCTTCTTCGGGCCAATCTTGCGGTCGGAAAGGATGAGGATGTTGACACCATCACGGATGGCAGCGTCTGCATTTTCGAAGAGTTGCTCCAGTGCCGCTTCCAGACCCTTGCCGGAGATGCGAGGCTCGGAAATGCTGTTGTGTCCCGCGTCGAGGCCGCCTTCAGCCGCTTCGAAAGTAATTGGTAGTCGACTGGATTTGAAACCTGACAGGTCGATGTTGCGCAGCTGTGCCAGTTGGCGACGGTCGATCAGAGGAGATTCATATTTGATCATGCGGCAGCTGTCAGGGCCGGGGCGAGTGAGATCGCTTTCGGAGCCCACAAAGCTGACGCTGGCAGTGACTAATTCTTCGCGGATGGGGTCAATCGGTGGATTGGTGACCTGTGCGAAGAGTTGCTTGAAGTAATTATACAGTAGCTGCGGCTGATCCGACAGCACCGCCAGTGGCGCATCGTTGCCCATGGAGCCGAGCGGTTGCTTGCCCGATTCCGCACTGGGGGCCAGAATGAAGCGCATGTCTTCAAAGGTGTAGCCAAAAGCTTTTTGGCGAGTTTCGAGCGTCTCGAAGTCATCTTCCACCATGCCTTCAGCAGGGGGGAGGTCTTCGGAATTGACGAGGTTTTCCTTGAGCCATTGGCCATAAGGTTGCTCGGAGGCGATTTGCTCTTTCAGCTCTTCGTCGCCTACGATGCGACCTTTTTCCATGTCGATTAGGAACATGCGACCTGGCTCCAAGCGGCCTTTCTTGACTACGTTCTTAGGCTCGATGCCTTCCAAAACGCCCACTTCGGAGGCTAGAATGACCTTGTCGTCGGCAGTTACATAGTAGCGCGAAGGACGCAGACCATTGCGGTCGAGCGTCGCGCCGACTTGCACGCCGTCGGACATCGCCATCGAAGCAGGACCATCCCAAGGTTCCATCATGCAGGCGTGGAACTCATAGAAGTCGCGCTTGTATTGTGGCATGCTCTTGTGGCGTTCCCAAGGCTCGGGAATCATCATCATCATGGCATGTGCCAAGCTACGGCCAGACAGTACCAAGAACTCTAGGCAGTTGTCGAATTTCTGGGAATCGGAGCCGTCTTCACGGATGATTGGCAGAATCTTCTTAAGATCATCGCCGAATACTTCGCTGGCCAGCTGCATTTCACGAGCGTGCAGCCAGTTTTCATTGCCGCGCACGGTGTTGATTTCACCATTGTGGCAAAGGTAGCGGAACGGCTGTGCGCGTGGCCAGCTAGGGAAAGTGTTGGTTGAGAAACGCGAGTGTGTCAGCGCCAGCGCGGAATCCATGGCTTCGTCGGACAGGTCCGGGAAGTAAGTTTCGAGCTGCTCCGTAGTCAACATGCCCTTGTAGGTCATGGTGCGGCTCGAGAGCGAACCGATGTAGAACATCGCATCGTCGTCCTCGCCAGAGTAGCGGATGCGGTGGGTCGAAAGGTGGCGGATGATGTAGAGTTTACGTTCGAAGGCGAGACCCGCTTCAACGGATTCGCGCGATACGAAGAACTGACGCATGCAAGGCTCGCAGGCAGCGGAGGCTTTACCCAGGATTTCGCTACGAACCGGCACATCGCGCCAGCCGATCATCTTGAGGCCTTCTTCGACGACGATCTCTTCGATGATTTTTTCTTCGTGCGCGCGCTCCTCAGCATCTTTTGACAAGAATACGAAGCCTGCAGCGTAATCGCCTTCAGCTGGCACTTCAAAGCCACACTCTGTGGGGCAGACCTTTTTGAAGAAGTTATGTGGCAGTTGGATGAAGATGCCTGCTCCATCACCAGTGATCGGATCGCAACCGCAACCACCGCGGTGGTCGAGGTTGACACAAATTTCCAGCGCACCCTTGACGATGTCGTGCGACTTACGGCCTTTCATGTCGACGATCAGGCCGATGCCGCAGTTTTCGTGTTCATTCTTAGGATCGTATAATCCCTGTGCTGTGGGTGGAGTGTAAGTGTTATCCATATCTGTCTAAAAAAATGTGCTATGTGGTATCGGTCGCTTTCTGCAGCAGTCAGCAAACCTGCTCACGCAAGTGAGATTCCTGTGTGTAGAGTCAAAAAGAAACAGCAAACTAGTGACTCGGAGTTAGCTGTCTAGGAAAATTACCCAATCTAACCGCTTGAAGACCATTTTTCGCGCCAAATAGCGGTAGAAATGGCCCAAAAACCCAAATTTTAGGGTTTTTTATCGTTCGGATTAGGGACGGAGTCGCTTCTTAGAAGAAGCGTACCGTCTTGGAGCGCATGGCTTCGTGCTCCTCATCGGTGCACGGTGCATTGGTCGGTGCCTCGGCTTCGGTATTGTTTTCCGAGACGAGCCCGTTGCTCAGCATGTAATTTTCGACCTCTTCGCCGCTCACGTCGGCGAGCATGGTGCCGTCGATTTCTACGCAAGGAGAGAGTGGTTGGCCGGACTTTTCCACCATTTCCGCATACTGATCTGCGTTATTGATGATGTCACGGTCTTCGTATTCGAGGCTGTACTTTTTCATGATAGCGCGAACGCCCATGCTCCAGCCGCAGGTAGGTTTTAGGTATGCGATGATTTTCATATTAGTTGCCCTGTGTGGTGGATTTTCGGAACTTGTCAACTACGCGGATTTGCGAGCGATCACCCATTCGATGAGTTTGTCGGCGTTATTTTCGTAGGCCCAAGCTGCGCGCAGGAATTCTGCGGGGTGAATGTCGTGCTCCTTGAAGAAACGCTGATCGCCGCTGCAACCATACATTGTCTCCGGGGGAAGCTCACCGCGTAGCTTGCCGTATGCTTTTTGAATGATACGTGGCAGCCACACGATTCCTGCGGCTTCATCAGTTTTTGCCGGTAATGTGCTGGAGTCGAGCGTGTTGCAGGAAGCTTTGCCTCCTTGCATGGTCAAAAAGTAGTCGCGGCGTGCTTCGCTGACCATAAGAAAGGTTTCGAAGTCGGGGGCCCCGTGTCTTAGGTAATCTTCCACATAGTCATACACATCCATCGTGTTGAGGCCTATCGAAGCTAGTTCAGCCAATGTCGCATCGTCGAAGTAGCTGTCCGGCTCATGGTTGCCTCCTTCGTAAGTGACGACGGCAGCTTCCCAGATAGTCTTCAAGCTCTTTTGATATTCGTAGTGTTTCATGCCGCATATAATAAGGGGCCCACGCAGGAAAAACAACACAGCGTGCAGATTTTCTCATTTAGCTGAGAAATACTGCTTGTCCGTTCTCTGTCTGTGACTGTGTGCAGCTAGTTTCATTGCTGCTTGAGCAGATGCATGAGACTTGTGGCTTTTTTGGGGGGCGTCGCGGGCGCGGAACCCTGAGCTTTAGTCGATTTGATTCAGTAATTGTAGGATGTTGAGCGAGTGGTCTCCGATACTCTCAATGTTATTCAAAATATCAATATAGAGCATCTCAGACTTAATATTAGCTGGATCGTTCATGCGACGCACAGCTTCGCGGCGAAGCTTCTTGCGAGAGGAGTCGATCGTTTCTTCCAGTTGCAGGGCTGTTTCTATATCGGCAGTGGTCACTTTTTTGCTCAGGCATTGAATATAGAAGCCCATGAACTGGTCGACAGGCTTGCTGAAATTACGAATGGCTGCTTGGGTGGCTTCAGGAAGCACTCGTTTCTTTTGATATTTTCGTTCCGCGAGTTTGACCAAGTCGAGTGTGTTGTCGCAAATTTCCTCGAGTTCTGAAATGACTCGAAGCATGACGGTGACTTCGTTTAAACGCTCGCGACTGAGCTCGGATGAGGTGCAGTAAATCAAATACTGAGTAATGTCGAAAGCTAAGCGATCGCTACGTTCTTCCATGGCCTTGAGCTCTTTTACACGGCTGCCTAAGTCAATCTCGGGAGATTCGTAAACTTCGTTAAACCCAGCAAACATCTCACGAGTGAGCTCCGCCATCCGCTGAATCTCACGTTCAGCTTCGGCTAAGTTAATTTCGCCCGTCTGCGGTAGGTTGGGGGCTTGGTATTGAATGTGCGCTTTGTCGAGACCCAGGTAGCTCTGGTCGCGCACCATTTTACTCGCGAGGTAGGCGAGCTGTGGTACGAACCATGATAAGATTAAGATGTTGATAAGGTTGAAGATCGAATGAAACGCAGCGAGGTGATAGAGGGTGTGCGTCAGATCATCGGCGGCACCAGGTGTGATTTGATCGATAAACTTAGTGAAGAAAGTAAAGACACATAGCATCCAGCAGACACCGATGATGTTCAATAGGAAGTGAGCGCGGGCGGCGCGTTTGGCTTCCACGCCCCCAGTCATGGCTGCGAGGTTTGCGGTGATGGTGGTGCCGACGTTTTCACCTAGCACAATTGCAGCCGCATCTTCGTAACCAATCCAGCCTTTAGCGACCAGGGTCAAAGTGATGGCACCAGCTACAGATGACGACTGCACCGCAATCGTTAAAATCGTTCCGAAAGCAAAGAAAATGAACACGGATCCAATCCCATGGCCCGTCCAATCGGCTAGGAAAGAAAATAGCTCGGGATTCGCTGCGATGTCAGGAACGGAGCTCTTGAGGAAATTGAGGCCTAGAAATAAAATCCCGAAACCGATCAGTGCTTCGCCCCCGTTGCGCACCTTGGGCGTGTGGAAGAAGATCATCGCAACACCAATGCCAATGCAGGGCAGAGCGATCGAGCTCAGGCTGAATTGAAAGCCGAGTAGGGCGACGATCCAGAAGGTGGTGGTGGTCCCTAAGTTCGCCCCCATGATCATGCCAATGGACTCTCGTAGAGTCAGTAGCTTTGCATTCACGAAGCTGACGATCATCACTGTGGTCGCGCTTGATGACTGTACCAGTGTGGTCATTAGGGTGCCACTGATGATACTCGAGAGGCGATTGCGCGTCATATTTGCGATGAGGCTTCGAAGCCCCTCGCCGGAGACCTTTTGCAGGCCCTCACTCATGACCTTCATCCCGTAGAGGAAGAGTCCTAGACTACCAAAAATTGCGAGGAGTGTTGAAAACATAGATAGTGGGCTTGATGCAAATGCTTCAGCTAAGGTTACAATTATGTAACATCAATGAAAAACGACAGCTTGGCTTACTGCTATATTCGAGGGATTGTTTTGGGTGCCCCTAGAATGATTTCAAATATTGGGGCACATCAGACGGGATGACTTCCTTGGTTCGGGGGGGGGGCATTCAGTTTTCCATGAATCTTTGATTTTGCGTTTGCTCTCAGCTTTCTTTTCTAAATGCGTGATGACTACAGTATATAAAGGATCCTGCCTTTGCAGAGAGGTGGTGTATGAAATTGAGGGCGAATTTGAGAATTTCTATCTCTGTCACTGTGATCGTTGCCGTAAAGACACGGGTTCGGCTCACGCTGCGAATTTGTTCAGTCAGGATTTTAAATTACGTTGGCTATCTGGCGAAAACCAAGTTCGCAGTTATCAATTGCCGGATAGCTGTCATGCGAAAAGCTTCTGCTCGCACTGTGGCTCGGCTTTACCGCATCGACTCGCAGGAGGCTCCATGCTGATGGTGCCGGCTGGCAGTCTCGACAGCGAACTCTCCATCAAGCCTCAGGCGCATCTTTTTTGCTCGGAAAGAGCCTTGTGGGATAATGGCCTCGAATGTATACCATCTTGTGAAGAATTACCTGAGGAAAACTCGTCGGGCTGAATTCGTCCTTCATAAATCTTGAAGCGACAGGTCTTTGGCTAGGCCTGTCTCTCGTTCTTTCTGGCGGTGCTCGGAGCGTGGGGGCTTTTTACCCTGGATTCTGGCTGTGGTTTTGATGTGTCACGTTCGGGCGCTTACTCTGCAATCGATGCTAATTCTAAGGGCACGATCTTAATCGTGCCGCTTTCCTTGGCTTCCGTCATTGAAAGGCTGAAGCTGATTTGAAAATCGTTGAGCTCTTCGGGATCGACTAAGGTTTGTTCGATGAGCCAGCTTGTGCGGTCTTCGGATTCGGTGATCTTGGTGTTGGCTTTATTGCGCGCGCCGGGATCGAGGCGGATCCATTCGTGGCTTTCGTAGTAGGCTTCCATTGCGTTGCTGAGTGCGGTGTATTTCCAGCGGGCTTCGGGGAACATCTGGTCGAGTGGAAAGTGTTCGTCGATCTCTTGATATTCCTTGTTGGCTAGCATGCGTAGAAAGCGGAAGACTTCGTTGCGCACGAGGCGGGTGAAGGCTTCACGGTCGTGAGTGATATCGCTCGGGCCGGTGGGCGCGGGGAGGGCTTCGTCGCTATTGGGCTTATAGTCGGGGTCTTTGAGTGTCTCCCATTCATCCAATAGGCTGGAATCGGTGATGCGTAGCAATGTCTCGATATAAGTGACGACTTCGTTCACGGCTTCGGTTTTGAAGGCGGGCGGAATGGTGTTGGTGAGCACGCGGTAGACATTGGTCAGATGGCGTAGTAGCAGACCTTCCGCACGGGTGAGCCCGTAGAGTTTGACGTAGTCGGCGAAACTGCTGTAGCGCTCAAACATCTCGCGGGCAATTGATTTGGGGCGAATGTTCTCGCCGCCGACCCAAGGGTGTAGGGCGGAAAAGCGGTTGAATGTTTCGTAAATGAATTCGCTCTCGGGCTTGGGATATTCGAGTTTTTCCAGCTCTTCCATACGGTCGTCGTATTCGATGCCGGCGGCTTTCATCTCGGCGACTTTGTCACCTTTCAGCTTGTCGAGCTGCTTGCGCAGAATGATGTCGGGGTTTTCTAGAATAGATTCCACCAGGCTGAGCAGCTTGAGCTCATACTCGGGCGCGGTGGTGTCGAGCAGGCCGAGTGTGTCGATGCAATAGAGCGCGAGTGTTTGATTGAGCGAAAAGTCGTCTTGAAGTTCAAGGTTGACGCGTAGTTTCGGTTCGCTGCCCTTAGGCATGATCTCGATGATGTTGCGGTCGGTGAGTGCACGGAATAGCTGGAAGGCTTGTTTGCGCATGCTCTTCTTGGACTGTTCGGAATTGTGGCAGTCGCGGATGAGTTGGCGCATGGCGGCGCAGCCGTCGCTTTGGCGGCTGAGCACATTGAGTAGCATGCTGTGGGATACCTGGAAGCTGGAAGTGAGCGGTTCCGCGGGAGCGCCTTGCAGGCGTTGGTAAGTTTGTTCGTCCCAGTGCACGAATCCGCGTTCGGGTGGCTTGCGCTTGACTAGCTTTTTCTTCTTTTTCGGGTCAGCGGCTGCTTTGGCTTCCAAGCGCTTGTTTTCAATTACGTGCTCGGGTGCCATGGCGACGACGTAGCCGTGGTCGTCGAAGCCCTTGCGGCCTGCACGTCCACTGATTTGGTGGAAGTCGCGTGCGGTCAGAATGCTGGTTTTGACGCCTCCATATTTGCAGAGTTGGGTGAATAGCACCGTGCGAATCGGGACATTCACCCCTACGCCCAAGGTGTCGGTGCCGCAAATGATTTTGAGTAGGCCTTTCTGTGCCAGCTTTTCAATCAGCACCCGGTATTTGGGAAGTAGGCCGGCGTGGTGGAGACCGATGCCACTGCGCAGTAGTTTCTTGATCTCTTTGCCAAAGGGGCTGCTGAAGGAGGCGCCTTGTAACTCCTTTGTGATAATCGCTTTTTCCTCTTTGCTGCAGACGTTAATGCTGAGCAAGCTTTGTGCGGTTTCGGATGCCGCTCGTTGGGTGAAATGCACAATGTAGACCGGAAACTTGTTGGCCGCCTGCAGTTTCTCCAGCGTCTCAGTGAGCGGATCTTCGACGTAGGTGAATTCCAATGGCACGGGGCGCTCGGTGCTGGATACGGTGACGCACTCGTTGCCGGTAACGCGCTCGAGTTCGCGTTCAAAGAAGCGCGTTTCACCCAATGTGGCCGAAATTAGCAAAAAACGTGATTGAGGCAAAGTGAGTAGGGGAGCTTGCCAAGCGCCACCGCGCTCTCCGTCGGAATAGTAATGAAACTCGTCCATGATCACATCATGGACTTTTGCCTGATCGCCGTCACGTAGCGCGATATTGGCCAAGATCTCGGCGGTGCAGCAGAGGATGGGGGCTCCGCGGTTGACGCTGGCGTCGCCGGTCATCATGCCGACATTTTCGGGGCCAAAGTCGCGACAGAGGGCAAGGAACTTTTCATTGACCAATGCTTTGATTGGACATGTGTAGACAGATTGACGGCCCAGTGATGCGGATAAGAAGTGCAGTGCCGCCGCCACCAACGATTTTCCGGAGCCAGTGGGCGTGTTGAGGATGACATTTTTGCCGGAGAAGATTTCCAGAATCGCTTCCTCTTGCGCGGGGTAGAGTTCAATGCCTTTGATCAATGCATATTCAAGGAAGTGTTCCATGAGTGCATCGGGATCTGTGATATTACGAAGTGGCTTGAGTGGGTAGTCCATGTGCAGTCAGCATTCGGGTAGACTTGTAGGAGTGCAAGACTGCTTCGAAAAACGAGTTTTGATCAATTTCAGAGCATAGTACCGTTTCTTTTTTGCGCACAGCTGGGGCGTGGTGAGCAAAATTAGTACATTGTGATGTGGCACACTACAATTTTTTTACAAAAGAGATCTCAATAAATTTTTCTAGAATGTGACCGAACTTTTGTTGGCTTTTGGGGCGATGCTTAGCTCAGTTTTGATGTGAAGTAAATGTCTGTAATTACTTCGTTAGTAGTCTAATCTATACTCGTTATTTGATCCTCGTTGTATTGGGTGCACTTCTGTTTAAACTTCATGAGTAGGTTTATTGATTAGTATTTACATGTATGAGTTGTATTAATTTGAAGAGGTTTTTATTAGAGTTGATAATGTGATTTTTTGTGGAGTTGGCATCGGTTTAGCTAAGTGACGTTTGTGCAAAAAAAAATAGCACAACAACAACAACAACAAGGCAGTTAAACTAATCAGAATATGAAATTACAAAAACAACTTATTGCATCGCTTGCGGGCGCTGCATTTTTGGGCTCCGTTGCAAATGCTGAGATTCCACTTACAGATGATCTGAGTGCATATGGTTATATTGACATGGCGCTGACTGATGGCGATGACTCGGGTGATACTGAAACTGCAGTTGCTGAGTTTGAGCTCGGTTTAGCTTTTACTCCCGCTGAAAGTAAGTGGTCGGCTGTAGCTGAAATATCCTTTGATAGTAATAGCGATTCCAGTTCTGAAACTACACGAGGCAATGGTGTTGATGGGCTTCCGGGAACTGCTGATGATACCTTCACGACTGAAACTGAGACGAATGCGTCTGCTGAGTTTGAAACTGTGACCATTACATATGCTTACAGTGATGAGCTTTCATTCACTGCGGGTAATATATTGAGTTACCAAGGTTTTGAAACCTTTGATGCGACAGGTCTTTATCAATACAGTGCGCAGGGGATCGGCGGGGGGTATGTATACTCTGCTGGCTATGCAGTAGGCGCTTCCGCTGACTACGTAACTGATGCTTATGCGTTTGGTGCATGGATCGGAGATTCGGATGATGCGAAGCAAAGCTATGAGTTCTTGGCGGCTTTTACTGGTGTTGAAGGTCTGACTGTTAAGGCGATTTACGCAGACGATCCTGGTTATGAAACGATCAATGTTTGGGCGAGTTATGAAATTGATGCATTCACTTTCGCGGTCGAGTATACTGGAAATGATTGGGAAGATGACTTCACTGTAGGTGAAGAGCGTCCTGAGGATGTTTATATGGCACTTGTGTATTACTCATTTGGTGATGCCGGTGTTACTTTCCGTTATTCTGGTGGTGATTATGAGGACGGTATCGAATTTGATCGTTACACATTCTCTCCTAGCTACTCTTTTTCCGATAATGTTTTCGGACTGCTAGAGATTTCCTATGAAGAAGTTGACGATGAGGATGCGACAACGCTAGCTGCTGAGCTTATCTATAGCTTCTAATTAATATAAGCTTGATATTGGATTGATTCGTAGGGGCCTCATTTTAATAGTGAGGCCTCTTTTTTTTACTAACATTATAATTATGAAAAAATATACATCTTATTGTTCTCTGAGCGTGCTTGTTTGTAGCTCCATCTTTTTTTTATCCACTGCTCTGCAGGCGCAGGATGTATCGCGAGATGAATTTAATGCTTTGGCTCAGCGGGTGCAAAAACTGGAGGCGAGTCTTCGTGTTGTGAAAAATACACAGGTGGAAAGCTTAGCTGCGGAGGTGGTTGCTTCGATGCCAATGAATCAAGATGATAGAGATTCCTTGATTGAGAATGTGGTGAAAACTATTCAATCAAAGGAGGAGGATGTGAATTATCCGTGGATGAATGCTGAGAAGTGGGGAGGCTTAACCAAAGGGATGAGTCCGGAGGCCGTGGTCGCTGTTTTGGGAATACCTACTTTGGATGAGCCTTCGATGCATAAACGGGTTGACGTCGTCTATACTTATAAGGGGCGGCGAGTGGCCACTGGAGAAAAGGTCGAAGGTGTTGTTCGCTTTTATAAGTCCAAGCTTATTGAGGTTGAGATTCCTAACTTGTAGTAGTTAGTGTTGGTTTTATTTTGCCCTTCATGCTCCTAGTGTGAAGGGCTTTTTTTTGCAGATTATGACGAGTTCTTTTGGCTAATTATCAAAGTTATATTTGGATGTGTGAAAGTTTGTAATTTAGATTAATTGGCACGGTAAGCGCTTTGTTAGTTCTGTTGTTATACGACGACTAGACTAACCATTAAATTAATAAGAAATTATATGAAAAAAATCCTTCCAAGTATATCAAAGCTAGTGGCTACTGGGACAGTTGCGCTGGCTACGATGGTATCAAGCGTCCAGGCAGAAGACACTGTTAAAGTCGGCGTGCTTCACTCGTTGAGTGGCACGATGGCGATCTCGGAAACATCGCTACGCGATATTCTGCTATTTACTTTTGATGAGATCAATGCGAACGGTGGTGTGCTGGGTAAAATGATTGAGCCTGTAGTTGCGGACGGTGCTTCTGATTGGCCGGTTTTCGCTGAAAAAGCAGAGCAACTTTTAGCGCAGGACAAAGTTGCGGCGACCTTTGGTTGCTGGACTTCTGTGAGTCGTAAATTCGTATTGCCGGTTTTTGAGAAATACAACGGTTTGCTCTTTTACCCGGTACAATATGAGGGTGAGGAAGAGTCTCCCAATATTATTTATACCGCTGAAGCAGTGGGCCAGCAGGCGATTCCTGCAGTGGACTACTTGCTCGAAGAGGGCTACAAAAAGTTCTATCTGATTGGCACGGACTATGTGTATCCGCAAACGACTAATATCGTTCTTTTTGAATATCTGCTTTCTAAGGGGATTCCTGTTGAGAACATTGGTGGTGGTATTCGCTATGAGGGTGATGTCGCTGTATCCGCTGGTAATTACACGCCATTTGGCCACACTGACTTTCAGCAGATTGTTGCTGAGATCAAAGATTTCGCAGCATCGGGTGATGCATGTGTGATCAATACAATTAATGGTGACGCGAACGTTCCTTTCTTTAAGGAAATCGCTGCTTCAGGAATTACCTCGGATGATTGCCCGATTGTTTCTTTCTCCCTTTCTGAAGATGAATTTCGTGGTTTGCCTGCAAAGGATCTAGTGGGGCACCTCGGTTGCTGGACTTACTTTATGTCCATCGATTCGGATGCCAATAATAGCTTTAAGGCAAACTTCCAAGAATGGTTGGCCACGAAAGCACCGGATTCGGTTCAGAAGGAAGGTCGTGTGACTTGCTCACCTATGGTTCTTTCTTATAACGGAGTCTACCTTTGGAAGGCTGCTGTTGAAAAGGCGGGCACATTTGAGCCAGAAGCTGTGATCAAAGCTCTTGAGAGTGGTATCGCCTTTGAAGGTCCTGGCGGCACGGTGACGAGCCAAGAGAATCATCACGTAACTAAGACCGTTTATATTGGTGAGACATTGGAGAATGGTCAGTTCGAAATTCTTGAAACTATTCCTGATGTTTATGGTGAGCCTTGGTTGAAAGGCACCTTTAAATAGCATTACTTTTTGTTTGTAGTATTGTTTTGTTAGGCGAGGCCTGTGGATTAATTTCCGCAGGCCTCAACTTTTATTTGTAAGAATAGTTAATTGTGCCCGAAAAATGCTGAAGAGGTTGCATATGATTTCTGTATTAAGATTTGCCTCTAGTCGATGCGCCCGGCGAAAATTGCTATATGTTTTTGCTAGTTTGTTGTTTTGTGGAGTTTTGTCCGCAGAGGAGCGAAGTGCACGTTTGGTCATGTCCGAGCTGATATTGGCAACAGGCGACGCCCAGTCGGCATTGATTGAGGAAATTGCGGAGTACGGTGATCCCGTGATCGCTGAAATCTATGAAGCCTGGAGAACTGGGGGCGTTTATACGTTGGAATCGAATGAGCGCTTACAATTATTGCAGTTTACTGGCGAGCAGGACTGGACGCTGGTGGCGACGGGGGAGGTCCTGTCCTTGTCGCCAGAAGAAGCCGATCGTGCTAAGAAGGAACGGGCCTCGCGAAAGGTGCGTAAATTGATGAAGAGCATTATTGATACGCTGGGGCTCAAGGCGGAGGATGCTAAAGTACGTATCGATTCTGCGATAAAAATGGGGCGCAGTCAAAAACTAGAATTTGTTCCAGCCTTGGAAGCTCGCTTACTAGTAGAGCCTGCGAGTGAGGTGAAGCAGGCGATTGAAGAGGCTTTAGCGATTAGTTTATTGAAGAATGGAGATGCGGACCAAAAGCTTGCGGCGGTTAAAGATTTGACGAAGATGAAGTCGGTCGCGGCGCGCGGATTTATCGAAAAGGTTTTGCAAGCGGAGCGTGAGGCTTCGAGGGCTCAGGGACCTCTAGCGCTGGCATCTGTTAATGCACTGATTGTCATTGAGGAGCATGTAAAGATCATGGAGTTCCTTGGTAGCTTTTTTCGAGGGTTTAGCACGGGTTCGGTCTTGTTGATCGTTTCGTTTGGTTTGGCGATTACCTTTGGTTTGATGGGCATCATTAATATGGCGCACGGAGAGTTTGTCGCGATTGGTGGTTATACCACTTTTATGGTGCAAACTTTTTTCATGAATCAATGGGGCCTCGGGAGTGAGGCTTTTGGTTGGTATTTTGTCGTTTCGTTACCGCTCAGCTTTTTGATGGCAGCGGCCATTGGTTTGTTGCTGGAGAAAACGATCATACGGTTTTTATACCGTCGTCCCTTGGAATCTTTGCTCTGCACTTGGGGCATTTCGATGGTCATGCAGCAGGGCTTTCGTTTGATCTTTGGCGCGGCCAATGTGCAGGTCAATAACCCGACTTGGCTGATGGGGAACTTGAGTGTGGGAGGCTTTAGTATGAGCTATACACGTTTGTTTATTATGCTGGTGGCGCTGATGGTGGTGGTGCTGACCTGGCTTTTGTTGCGCAAAACCAATCTGGGGCTACACATTCGCGCGGTAATGCAGAATCGCAGTATGGCCAGCAGTCTGGGGATCCCTGTGGCACGGGTCAACTCGATGACTTTTGCGCTTGGTTGCGGCCTGGCGGCATTGGGAGGTTCCGTGCTCTCGCAAATCGGTAACGTCGGCCCTCTGATGGGACAACAATACATCGTGGATAGTTTCATGGTGGTGGTGATCGGTAGTGTGGGCAATCTCCTTGGTGCGGGCATTTCGGCGATGGGCATCGGACTGGTGGATCAATTACTACAACCTTCGCTGGGTCCCGTGATGGGGAAGATTACGGTCTTCTTCGTGATCATACTCTTTCTGCAATGGCGGCCTGGGGGCTTGTTCCCAACGCGTTCTCGCAGCCTCGACGATTAATTCAATTTTGACCGATAATGATACTTTCATCTGAAAATAAAAAAGAGATTGGAATCTTCTGCCTCGTGGCAGGTTTGCTGATGCTGATTCCGAGCTTAAATGCTTGGGGGCCTGAATCTGGCTTTCTCTCTATGAGTGCCTTCCAGGTTTCGCTCTGGGGCAAATATCTCACTTATGCAATCCTGGCGATGAGCTTGAATTTACTCTGGGGCTATACGGGCTTGTTATGTTTGTGCCAGAGTTTGTTTTTCGCGCTAGGGGGCTATGCCATGGGCATGTATCTGATGCTGATGATTGGAGAGCGGGGGGCCTATAAGAGCACCCTGCCCGACTTTATGGTCTTCCTCGGCTATCAGGAATTGCCGATTCACTGGCAGCCTTTCTACAGCTTCTGGTTCACGGTAGGCGCCGTGTTGTGGGTGCCTGGTCTGGTGGCCATGATCTTTGGCTTTTTGGCCTTTCGCTCGCGGATCAAGGGAGTCTATTTTTCAATCCTGACCCAGGCGCTGACGTATGCGGTTTGTTTGTTGTTCTTCCGCAATGATTTTACTTTTGGTGGCAACAATGGCTTTACCGACTTTAAGGACATTCTAGGAGCGAGCATAAATGATGCGAGCACCACGCGCTGGCTCTACATTGCCTCGGCGCTCTTATTATTGATTACCTATTTAATTACATCGGGGCTGCTGGCTTCGAAGTTGGGCAAGGTGCAGCAAGCGATTCGTGATTCTGAGAATCGAGTGCTTTTTTCGGGGTATTCCACGACTAGTTTCAAACTCGTGATCTTTGTGCTCTCTGCAATGATTGCAGGTGCCGCGGGTGCGCTCTATGTGCCGCAAGTCGGTGGGATTAATCCGAGTGCTATGGAAGCGGCGAAGTCGCTGGAGGTTGTCGTCTGGGTTGCAGTTGGGGGCCGTGGCACCAAGTGGGGGCCGGTCATTGGTGCGATCCTCGTGAACTTATTTAAGAGTTATACAACTCAGGCCTTTCCGGACTACTGGCTGATCATTATGGGCGGCATGTTTGTTTGTGTGGTGTTGTTTATGCCCAATGGAATTGTGGGTGTGTATCAGCAAGTAAAAAGTAAGATCGCGCAGCAACGTTCACTACAAACTACGGAGGCATAATTACGATGACGACTCAGCACCATGATCCACTTTACCGGGATACGCCGCTCATTCTCTCAGTCTCGGGCGTGAATAAAGCCTTCGATGGCTTTAAGGCGATCAACGATCTAAACTTTTACCTAGAAGAGGGCGAGCTACGCACCGTCATCGGCCCTAATGGCGCGGGTAAGAGCACTTTTATGGACATCATTACCGGGCGCACGCGTCCGGATTCGGGCTCTGTCACGATGCACGGAAATGATGGACACGATATCAACCTCGCGAAGTTAAAGGAGTTTGAAATTAACCGTCTTGGTATCGGCCGCAAGTTCCAGACGCCCAGTGTGTATAAATCGCACACGGTGTATGATAACTTGGTGTTGTCGCTCAATCGTCCACGCGGGGTGCTAAAGACCTTATTCTACAAGGAAAGTGCTGAGGACCGTGATCGTATCATGGAGGTTTTGAAAACGATCCGCCTCGAGTCGAGAGTCAATGATTTGGCGGGTATGCTTTCGCACGGTCAAAAGCAATGGTTGGAGATTGGCATGTTGCTGTCGCAAGATCCGCGCATTTTATTGATCGATGAACCCGCAGCGGGTATGAGCGACGAGGAGACCGAGCGCACGGGGGAGCTTTTATTGAGCCTAGAAAAGAAGCATAGCCTGATCGTGATCGAGCACGATATGGAGTTCATCCGGCAGATCGCTCGTAAGGTGACAGTGCTGCATCAGGGCCACGTGCTTAAGGACGGCAGCTTTGACCACGTTAAATCCGATCCGCAGGTGATCGAAGTCTACCTTGGACGCCAAGGCAAGAAGGACGAAAATAAATAATTGAACGACTCTATGATTTCTGAATCTGAAACTCCCGCGGTCACGCCTCTTCTCACAGTGGAGGGCTTGAAGGCCAGTTATGATGAATCGATTATTTTGCGTGGTATCGATATGGTCGTAAAACCCAATTCTGTCGTGGCACTGTTGGGGCGCAATGGAGTCGGTAAGACTTCGCTGCTCCGTAGCATCATGGGACTGATGCCTAAGACGGAAGGTGATATTACGTTTGAGGGACAGTCGATCCGCTCCTTGCGCTCGGATCAGCGCGCACGCATGGGCTTGGGCTATGTGCCGCAGGGGCGGGACATCTTTCCCAATCTCACGGTGCAGGAAAATTTGGAGGTGAGTATCAGTATCTCTGGCAAGGCCGGGCGCGAGCGTTTGGATGAGGTGTATGAATTGTTTCCAGTGGTCAAAGAGATGCTGGGGCGCAAGGGCGGGGTGCTTTCTGGCGGACAGCAACAACAGCTCGCGATTGGACGCGCGATCCTGACGAATCCGAAACTATTGATTCTGGATGAACCGACTGAAGGGATTCAGCCGTCAATTATCGATCAGATTGAGGATGCCATCCACCTGCTCAAGAAACGGGGCAATTTAAGTATTATTTTAGTCGAACAGTACCTCGATTTCGCTAAAGCTGCGAGTGATGAATTTTACATTCTTGATCGTGGCAGCGTGGTTCTTTCGGGCGAGTCCGAAGAACTGACAGCTGATGTGATCGGCAAGTACCTGACTGTTTAATTTTCCAATTATCTATGCACCTCACACCCCGAGAACAAGAAAAGCTAATGATCGTCGTGGCGGCGGATCTGGCGCGACGCCGGCAAGCGCGTGGTTTAAAGCTTAACTATCCAGAATCGATCGCAGTCATTACTTACGAGATACTCGAAGGGATACGCGATGGTAAGACGGTCGCAGATCTGATGAGTTACGGCACGACGATTCTTACGCGTGCGGATGTGATGGAAGGCGTGCCTGAAATGATCCATGAAGTTCAGGTCGAAGGCACTTTTCCTGATGGCACTAAACTAGTCACTGTTCACAATCCGATCCGATGATTCCTGGCGAATATAAATACTCCGACCCTGAGGCCTTACTGACTGGTAATGTGGGCCTGAAAACCCTCGCTCTCAAAGTGTCCAATGTGGGGGATCGCCCCGTGCAGATTGGGAGTCATTTTCATTTTTATGAGGTCAATGAATCGCTCGAGTTTGATCGCGAGGCGGCCAAGGGCTTCCGTTTAAACATCGCCGCTGGCACCGCGGTGCGTTTTGAGCCGGGCGATATCCGCGAAGTCGAGTTGGTTGCCCTCGCCGGAGAACGTATCGTTTATGGATTGAATAACAAGGTCGATGCACCGCTCGACGCTTAGCTTTCGCCCTCAATGATCCGCCCTCATTTATTAGTCATCAGTCATTCATTCTTATGAGTCTTGAATTTACCCGCCGCCAATATGCCGAAATGTTTGGTCCTACCGTAGGGGACCAAGTCCGTCTTGCAGATACAGAACTGTTCATCGAAGTTGAAAAGGACTTGATCGCCGAAGCCGGTGGCTATGGCAATGAAGTTAAGTTCGGTGGCGGCAAAGTCATCCGTGACGGCATGGGACAATCGCCGCTGGCCACTGGGGCTGATTGCCTCGACCTAGTTCTGACAAATGCCACCATTGTGGACCCGATCTTGGGAGTGATCAAAGCCGATGTCGGCGTCAAAGCAGGTCGCATCGCAGGCATTGGGCATGCGGGTAATCCCCTCATTCAAACTGGTGTGAGCGAGGGCATGGTGATCGGTGCCAGCACTGAGGTGATCGCCGCAGAAGGGCATATCGTGACTGCAGGTGGATTTGATTCACACATTCATTTTATCTGTCCGCAGCAAATCAATGAAGCCTTGACCAGTGGTGTCACCACGATGATCGGCGGTGGCACGGGGCCCGCCACAGGCACCAACGCCACGACTTGCACACCCGGCGCTTGGAATATTCATAAAATGCTAGAGTCCGCCGAAGCCTTTCCGATGAATCTTGGCTTTATGGGGAAGGGCAACGCCTCTAACCACGAAGCCTTACGCGAGCAAGTGCAGGCTGGCGCGATGGGGCTGAAGCTGCACGAAGATTGGGGCACCACTCCGAGCTCGATTGATCACTGTTTGAGCGTCGCCGATGAACTTGATGTGCAAGTGGCGATCCATACCGATACACTCAACGAGTCCGGCTTCGTCGAAACCACCATCGGCGCATTTAAGGATCGCGTCATTCATACCTTCCACTCGGAGGGTGCGGGCGGTGGGCATGCTCCAGATATTTTAAAAGTATGTGGCCTGCCTAATGTTTTGCCCTCGTCCACTAATCCGACTCGTCCCTATACCGTCAACACCATCGACGAGCACCTCGACATGCTGATGGTCTGCCACCACCTCGACTCAAAGATTCCCGAGGATGTGGCCTTTGCTGAGTCACGGATTCGCCCGCAGACCATTGCCGCCGAGGATATTTTGCACGATCGCGGCGCCATTTCCATTATGTCCAGTGACAGTCAGGCGATGGGGCGTGTCGGCGAAGTGATCATTCGCACCTGGCAGACCGCGGATAAGATGAAGAAGCAGTTTGGCAAACTAGAGTCCGAGACCCACCCTGCCGCGGACAATTTTCGCGCGTTGCGTTACATCGCTAAATACACCATCAATCCCGCCATCGCTTGTGGTTGTGCGGCCGATGTTGGTAGCTTGGAGGTGGGCAAACTGGCAGACATCGTTCTGTTTAAGCCCGCTTTTTTTGGCGTGAAGCCAGAGCTAGTGCTTAAGGGCGGTTTGATCGCGACAGCAAATATGGGGGACCCCAATGCATCGATTCCCACGCCCCAGCCCATGTATTACCGGCCACAGTTTGCCGCCTTTGGCAAAGCAGTCTCGAGCACTTCCATCACCTTCTTGAGCCAATCGGCGATCGACGCTGGGGTGCCTGATCAGCTCGACTTGAAAAAGCTCGTTCGCCCCGTCGCCAATACGCGTCAGATCTCAAAGCACGACATGGTGCTCAACGATTACTTGCCCGATATCGAAATCGATCCAGAGACCTACACTGTGACGGCAGATGGCGAAGTTTTGAGCTGCGAGCCTGCAAATTTGTTGCCTATGGCCCAGCGCTATTTCTTATTCTAGCCATGCATTTAATTACCCAGGCACTCCCTTCGATCCCCGAGGGTCTAGTCAACGTTCCGCTAGTTGTCGATCGTCATAAATTAGCGCGCCGCCGCTGGCGTGGTGCGGCCGCCGATGGTACTGATTTCGGCTTCGATGTGAACGAATCACTTGCGCACGGCGACTGTATTTGGACTACGGATACGGTCGCCTATGTGATCGAGCAAAGCGCGGAGGACTGTTTTCTAATCGCGCTTAAAGAAGCCAAAGAGGCCGCGTGGATTGGCTGGATGATTGGTAACCTACATTTTAAGGCTGCTTTCAGCGAAGAGGGCGTGCTGGTGCAAGACGATTTGGCCGTTGAGCAAATGCTAGAGCGCGAGCATATTCACTATCACCGCGTGCAACGAGTGTTTCAACCCAGCAAACAAGGGGGGCACTCACACGATCATGACCATAGTCACGAGCACGGACATAGTCACGGGCACGGGCATAGCCATTGATGACGTCTAATCATCAAGAACAAGAGTGTTGCGATCGCGCTGCGTGGGTGCCGGCACTTTTACAAGTTTCGGATCCGTTGTTTCCGACCGGGGCCTATGCGCACTCAATGGGGCTGGAGCAGTGGGCGGCGACTTGTAAGTTTAAGACTGGTGACGACTTGGTGCAGTTTTTTCAGGAGCATGCGGGCCCCGCTTTG
Organism: Thalassobacterium maritimum; assembly: GCF_031127805.1. Taxonomy (NCBI): domain Bacteria; kingdom Pseudomonadati; phylum Verrucomicrobiota; class Opitutia; order Puniceicoccales; family Coraliomargaritaceae; genus Thalassobacterium; species Thalassobacterium maritimum. The sequence continues at coordinate 84,716 of NZ_JARXHW010000005.1, forward strand.
GCGCGTTTGGAATTGCCTTATTTACGCTACGTGCGCGAAGCAATCGTCGCTGAAGATTGGGCGACTGTCTTGGTATTAGATGCAGAAATTGACGCTTGGAAGTGGGCGAGCGAAATTCGTGAAGCCAGCATCTCGCAGGGCCGCGGGCGTTTACGACTTTTAAAGAAACTATGGCAGGCATCACCTGAGATCGAAACCTATTCGGCTGCTTTTGCCACTGGGCGCGCTCGCGGGCATCATCTAGTGGTCGCTGCCTTACAATTCGAACTTTTAAACGTGCCTAATGAGGCAGGGTTGATGACCTATGCGTATCAAAGCCTTGCAAATTTTGTGTCCGCTTCGATTAAGTTGCTACGCATCAGTCCCGAGTCGGCACAGTTGGCACTGGCGGCAGGGCTGGAGCAATTGCCAGACTGGGTGGCAGCCTCTAAGCAAGTCGAACGCGAGGCTGCCGGATGGTTTGCCCCAGCCTTTGACATCGCTTCAGCTCGTCATGCCACCGCTTTTTCCAGACTTTTTATTTCTTAATACGATTTAATATGACAGATTCAAATCCCACACGCCCTGTTCGTATCGGTATTGGTGGCCCTGTTGGCTCCGGTAAGACGATGTTACTCCTACGGCTGATCGAAAAACTGCATCAGCGCTACTCGCTGGTCGCGATTACCAACGATATCTATACTAAAGAAGATGAGCAGTTTTTAGTGGCCAACAGTCCCCTGGAAGCCAGCCGCATTTTGGGGGTGGAGACCGGGGGCTGCCCGCACACCGCGATACGAGACGATACCAGTATGAATGAGGTCGCGATCGAGAATCTCATCCTGCGGCATCCGGACACCCAAGTTGTGCTGATGGAGAGCGGTGGCGATAATTTGTCGGCAACCTTTTCACCCGATTTGGTCGATGCCTTTATCTATGTGATCGATGTGGCGGAGGGCGATAAAATCCCGCGTAAAGGTGGGCCTGCGATTCGTTATTCCGACCTCATGATTATTAACAAAACAGAGCTCGCACCCTATGTGGGTGCCGACCTTGATGTGATGGCGCGCGATTCAAAAATCCAGCGCGACGAGCGTCCCTTTGTTTTCTGCGACCTGAAGAGTTATCAGGGGTTGGATGCCGTCATTGCCTGGCTGGAGCAAGAGTGCTTTTTTGCCATTAAAGCTTAATGTCGACAACAGTTACAGAGAATGCTTCGACCCGCACAGGTGTGTTGGGAGGCGCGCGTTTGCGGTATACCTGGGCGCCCGAGTTGGGAACACGATTGACGGGGCAATGGGTGCGGCCGCCGCTGCATTTGGCTAAGGCCTATCATGCCGATGATTGGGAGATCAGTATTCTGACCAGCCCTACCGCCGGACTGCTGGATAACGATCAGCTCGAAGTCGAAGCGACAGTGGCGGCTGGTGCCAAGGCCGCTTTAATCAGTCCTGCTGCTTGTCGCGTGCATACCATGCATGCGGGGTATGCCACAGTGCGACAGCACTATACTGTAGAGGCTGGAGCCACGCTTGATGTTTGGCCCGCGCCTTTGATATTACAGAAAGGTGCGGCGCTACGACAGGTGACGCGAGTGGACGTGGCTGCAGATGCGACCGTGCTGCTCTGCGAGGTGGTGACTCCAGGGCGTGCCGCCTTTGGCGAAGCCTTCGAGTTTACCGAATGGCGTTCACAATTACGGATTTATCGCGAAGGCAGCTTGCTTGCTTACGAGAATTTCAGTTGTCAACCAGACCGGGGCGACTTATCCGATTGGCAGGCAATGTATCCTAGTGGCAGCTACGCTAGTTTTTATTTTTTAAGTCCGGAAGTCTTGGGCGATGTGGTTCAGACTTTGCATGAGTTAGAGACGCCGGATGCGACCATCGGAGCCAGCCCCTTGCGTGTCGGGGGGCTCGGGATTAAAATTCTTGCTGCAGATGGGATTAGTCTGCGCAAAACAGTTTTCTTGGTTCGAAATCTGCTGATCAAACAAACGCAGCAAAAATTTCCTCACGCGTTATTGCGCGCACAGACTTATTTTAACTAAATACCCACTGACTATGCATTTAACTCAAGGCACACTGGATACATCGACGACTTTATTAACGAGCGCTGGGGGCGCGATTGCGTTGGCGGCGGCGTTTTATGGCGCACGCAAGCAGTTGCCGGCAAAGAAAGTGCCGGCTTTGCTGGGGATGAGTGCTTTCGTCTTTTTGGCGCAGATGGTGAATTGCTCGATCGGATTTGGTTTCTCCGGCCATTTGGTGGGGGCGTCTTTACTCGCTATTTTTTTTGGTCCCTCAGTGACAATGTTGTCGATGGCAGCGATCCTGGCTTTGCAGGTCGGTTTCTTGGGTGATGGCTCTTGGAGCACCTTGGGAGCCAATTTTATAAACATGGGGGTGGTCGCGCCTTGGGTGGCATATGGCTGTTTCCGTTTACTGCAAGGGCGTCGTGCGCCTCAACTTGATGTCGCTCAGGTGGGCACTTTGGCCTTCGCATCTTTTATCTCTATCATGGCTGCGTCGTTGAGTGTCAGTGTGATGCTGGGCGGTTCAATCGCGCATCTGCTTTTTGCTGGGACTGTTTGGGGCCTGCTAGAGTCTGCGATCGCAGTCGCTGTGTTTGCTCTTTGCGTGCGCAGTCAGAGTCGTAACTATGTTGAGACTGGGCGTTTGGCGCTACGCCCCTTAGTCGCGCTTGCTTGTGTCACGCTATGTTTACTTCCTTTTAGTTCACAGCAGCCGGATGGTTTGGAACACGCGCTCGAAATGGCTCAACTGTCTGATTAGGTTCAGCTAAAGTAAGTGGCCTTGTGTGTATCTCATGCTCGGCGCATGAGTTCCCGGCGGCGGAGCTGCAGCCAGAGGTTCCACGCGTGCTTTTTTAGGATTTCGCGGGCGTTATCGATCTCGGCTTTGCGGGCGGTCAGGTTTTCGTTGGCGATGGTGGATAGGTCGTCAAGATTGTAGAGGTAGACATTTTCAATGTCTTCGACGGCGGGATCGATGTCGCGGGGGAGGGCCAGGTCGATGAGGAAGCAAGGGCGCTCGGGGCGGCGTTTCATGCTTTGCGCAATGATGCTGCGATCCAATATGGTGCCGGGTGCGGCGGTGGAGCAGATGACAATGTCGAAGTGTTCCAGTTGCGCTTTGAAATCTTCAAAATCAATCGCAGAGCCGCCGAGTTCGTGTGCCAGTTTGTGAGCATTCTCGAAGGTGCGGCTGCTGACTGCGATGTCGTCGGCGCCGCGGCTCTTGAGCGCTTGCGCGGTCTTTTCGCCCACTTCACCGCTACCGAGTAGCAGTACGCGGCTTTTGGATAGCTGGCCGAAGATACGGCTGGCTAGATCGACAGCGACGTTGCCGATGCTGATTTGGCCGCGGGTAATGCCGGTCTGCGAGCGGGCGGCTTTGGCGGCTTGAAAGCTCTTTTCAAAGAGGCGGTTGAGCACATTGCCCGTGCACTTGGCGTCGCGTGCTTTGGTATAGGCCTGCTTGAGTTGGCCGAGGATTTCGGTCTCGCCGACCATTTGCGAGTCGAGGCCGGTGGACACCTCGAGCACGTGTTGCAGCGCTTCGAGGTTATTATGGCTGTAGGCGTATTGCTGGAAGAGTTCGATCGGCACGTTTTGCTTCTCGCAAAACAGTTCACGAATTTCATCCACGCGTTCGATTCGATCGGCCAGCCCGTAGATTTCGAGGCGATTGCAGGTATTGAGCACTAAGCACTCACGAATACCTTCGTGTGCGTGCAGTCGTTGTTGTAGTTCGAGTGCCTGTGGCTGTGTGAGTGCAAAGCGCTCACGCACATCCAGTGGCGTCGCGTGGTGCGAGGTGCCCAGCACAAACAGAGATTGCAATACGTCGCTCATGACCAATACGAAATGTGCTTAACGCTCGACGCGGAGGGGCGCTCCAGTCGCTTGAGGTTCGGAATCGCGGGCAGATTGCACCGGCCAGAGTGAGGCGATTGCTAGCACGAAGAGTATAATCGTAGCTATCGCGTGGCGCCGTGTGACGAGTTTCTTTTGAATGCGTAGCACGAAAACGGTGAGATATCCGAGCCAGATTAGGCAAGTCGCGGTGAGTTTAAATACAGGCACTAGTTCGTGGTTATTGACCCAAAATATGGAGCCAAAGATCAGTGAGGCACTGAGAACAATTACACCAGTGATCAGTAGGCGTTTGGCCATGAGATCCAATTGTTGCACGGAGGGCAGGTATTGGTAGAGGCCTTTGAATTGCTTCTTTTTGAGCCCGTGTTGCTGGATCAGAAACATGATAGATACCAGCGATAGGATGGCGAAAACACCGTAGCTAAAGATGGCGAGTGCGGCGTGCAGTTCGATCCAAGGGTTGCCACCGAAGAGGCCGGGCGGGTAGGCGCGATCCCAGGAGGGCACGATGAAGGCACCTGCCGCCAGTAAGGTGGCCAGCCCCGCGGTGAAAAATCCGAGCAAGCGCAAACGGAAGGCGGGGCCGATGATGAAAAAGAGCAAAACCAGCGACCAGGCTAGGAACTGTGCAATCTCAAAAGTGTTGCCGAGCGGGCAGCCTTTGATTGCCGCACCGCGCAAGTTCAGGCCTAGGGTTTGAATCAGAAAGCCCCCCATCAGCAGTGCAAACATGACGCTGCGCGGATAGGCGCGGCGCATCAGCAGCGCGGCCAAGCCAAACGCGAACGCGCCGCCATAGATGGCCGCGGCCACCGCAAAGGCGTTTCGATCTGTCATGGCGATTTCGTTGAGCATGGGATTGAGTTTATAAAGTTTTGGAAAGGTCGATATAGCTTAGATTCAGGCCGACTTCGGCGGCGAGTTGCGCTTGGCGTTTGTCGCAAGTCACAAAGTGTTTAATGTTGGAAATGATCGCTGTGGCAACATGAAGAATGTCGAGTGTGCGACAAAGATTATCTGCAGAATAGAGCCGAGAGAGCTCGAAGCACTGATTTTCGATCCGCAGGGGATCTGGGTGTAGCCGTTGTAGTCTGCCGCTTGCGATGTCTTCCTCGATGTAGAGGAGTGCTTGTTCTAATTCTTCGGCGTGTATTCGCTTGCGACCATAAAGGACGCGCAGAGAGTTTCTTAGCTCCATTTCACCAATAAAGCTGAGAGGAATGATTGCTTGCGATTGTGCGATGGCGATCACTTCCCTGCTTCCATTTTCTTCGTTGTAAAGTTTGAGTAGGGAACTGGTGTCGAAGTAGAGGCTAGTATCTTTCACCGCGTCCTTCGCTGACAATGTCGGACCCCATGTTATCCATCGGTCTTGGACGGTCGCCGTAAATGCTCTTGAGCCGTGCCATCAAATCCGGCCATGGCTTTGGCTCTTTCGTTTCTTGGGCGGGTGTGATGTAGGCCACGGTGTCTTCACCCATGACCCAGCGCAGTGACTCGCCCGCGACGACGCGTTCACGCACCTCTCGGGTGTGCTTCTGCAGCTCGCGCGTGTTGATTGATTTCATGGTAGACATTGTGTCTGACATCGGATTTGGGTCAACTTTATTCACTTTTTCGCGCTTTAGAGCGAAGCCTATTGAGAATCAGAGCTTAATTAACGCGGGCGTCATCAATGAAGCCCCTACAGTAGGATTATTATTTTTGTGCCACGTAGGCGGGCGGTGTGGCGTGGGCAGTCTCGTAGGCGCCGTTCTGCCAGTCTTTGACTTTGCTTGCTAGAAAATCGATAAATGCGGGCAATTCGTTGAGGCAAGGGATCTGCTCAAACGCTTCGCCGCCGGATTCGAGGAAGCTCTCGCGTCCGCGCATGGCGATTTCTTCCAGTGTTTCCAAGCAGTCAGCAGTGAAGGCCGGACACATTACTTTGACCTTTTTATGGCCGTCTTTCGGTAATTGCTCCAATGCCTTGTCAGTGTAAGGGTGCAGCCAAGGCTCGCGGCCGAGGCGGCTTTGGAAGGTGATCATGTACTTGTCCTTCGGGATCTTGGCGGCTGCGACGAACTTTTCGACAGTCATCGCGCACTGGTGGCGGTAGCAAGTGGCATGCGCCGGGTGGCAGGTATTGCAGCAGTCATGGGTGGTCAGGCAATGACTGTGGGAAGGGTCACCTTTGACGAGATGACGTTGTGGGATGCCGTGGAAGGAAAAGACCAATTTGTCAAAGTCGCCGTCTTTGAGCGAGGGCATGGCGCGCTCCACCATGGCATCGATGTAGCCCGGATCTTGGTAGAAGGGCGGCAGTAGTGTCGTTTTCAGGTCGGGCTTCATCTCGCGCGCGGCGTCCATTAGCGCCACCACTGCGGTCTCGTAGCTGGACATCGCGTAGTGCGGATACATCGGGATGATGAAGAGGTCGTCGACGCCTTGATCCAGTAGCTCTTTCAGAGCATCGGGCGTCGATGGGTTGCCATAGCGCATGCCGAGGCCGACCGGGATGTCGATCTTTTCGGCGAGGGCGGCCTGTTGCTGGCGCGAGGTGACGATCAGTGGCGAGCCTTCGTCCAGCCAGACTTCAGAATAGGCCTCTGCAGATTCCCGCGGGCGTGTCGGTAGGATGAGGCAGTTGACCAGGAACCAGCGAATGGGGTAGGGGGCATCGAGCACGCGCCCATCCATGAGGAATTCGCGCAGATACTTGCGCACATCGCTGACTTCGGTGGAATCGGGCGAGCCGAGGTTGAGGAGAATGACGCCTTGTTTGGACATAGGCTAAGAGAAGGTCGCCTAGCGCCATTTTGTCAAACCGAAGTGAATAAATGAAAATGCCGCCTACGCGACTGTGGAGCATGTATTTTGCCTTTGAAGGGGTATTTTCAGGCTTGCTAGAGGCCAAACAGCACCATGAGTCCCGCCAGCGAGAGCCACATTAGGGCGATCGAGATCATGCGGGCTAATATAGCAATTCGGATGGCGGTGGCCCATTCGCGCACATCGGTGAATTGACGTATCAATATCAGTAAGAGCATGAAACTGAGGCCCAGACGGATGGGGTTCAATAGCCCGATGCTAAGCAAGTAATCCAAGCCGGCTCCCACGACGGCGACTGCGAGGCTCAGTGAGGCGATCTGGTAAAATAAGCAAGGAAAGCCACTCAGGCTGAACGCGATTTGGAGCACAATGTAGGTGATGATGATTTCGAGAATGAAGCCGATCAGCACGTCGCGCAGGTGTTCGCGGGCCTGGTTGGTGGGACTGGATGTGTGGGCGCTTTCGTAGTTTTCGATCGCTGCGTCGAGATTGTCGTTGATCCCGCCAAAGTTGTAGAGCTGGTCTAGCTGGTCGGCGGCTTGTTCTTCCGCTTGAATGCTCTCGGTGATGGTCATGTCGTTGCGGATGACGGGAATGTCGATTTTGAGCTCTGAGTTGTCTTGGGCGTTCAGCAAGCTGGCTGTCGGCGCTTGTAGTTTCACTCCATTCTCGCTTACGAGTTTGCCAGATTTGAATTCTAGTTTGCGCTGATCGGCGTATATGATAACCGAGCGATCGGCGATCTCCATCGTCGAGATAGGCTTGCCGATTTTAGCTTCGACTGCTAGTGGACTCATTCCAGGAGTCAAGTTTTGAGCGAACAGATTGAGCCCGAGGCAGCTGAGGAAGATTAGGAGAAAATACTTCATAAATAGTGTATGATTCTGGCGGGGTAGCTGCTATTCATAGTCGGAGCCGGCTGGGCCGCACAATGACAAATTTTTAATCAGGTAAGATTAAGTCGGTGTTGTAGCGCATCCATTGCGACAAATGCTGCTCGATGCGCTCGCAAGATTTTTGAGCTGCCTGTTCTTGGCGAGCGGGAGCCGGTTCGCGTAGTAATTGGCGGGCGTGCTTGCGCCATTCATCGTGGAGCGTGGGCCACCAAGACTCGCGGACGGGGTAACCTTCGTCTTTGAGTAGTAAGTAGAGGCTTTTAAATAATACGACCTCGGGCGCTTTGCCGGCAGCAAACGCGTTCAGCGCTCGCTCAGTTAGGCTAAATAAACGCTCGGACTCAGGCATATGTGTGGCATTGGCGACTAGCAGGGCACTCAGTCGGCACGCATGGCGTAGGCTGTGGTAATTTTGGCCAATTTGTTCGCGTCGTTGGGTGAGTTGATACTCTTTGACGAAGCGCATGGTACCCTGTTGTGAGCGTTCCAGTATGAGCGCAGCCCGATCGAAGAGGTCGGGGGTGGTGGATGTGTGTGCTTGCTTTGGGCGGCGTTTTAAGCACAGAAAGATGCCGCTCTCTATCGAGAGCAGGTGCAGCTTCAGGAAGGACTCGCCAGAGGGCTCCGTCTTGAGCACGAGCACGTCTTCTTGCTCAAGCATGATCGATCGGAGAGTTGCCCTTCGCCTGTGGCGGGTTTTCGATTTGGACGTTCTCGCCAGTCTTGGGGTTGGGCACCAGTGCGCCGCCCGAAATGATGAGTTTCATGCCGTCGGTGATGCTCATGCTCAGGCGGGTGATGTCCTCCTCGGGCAACATGAGGAGAAAGCCGCTGGTCGGGTTGGGCGTGGTGGGGATGAAGATGTTGACGATATGCTCACCTGTGACCTCTTGCGTTTCGCCGCGTGCCTTACTGGTCAAAAAGCCCAGCGCGTAGCAGCGCTTGCGCGGGTATTCAATCAAGACCACCTCTTGGAACACGGCTTTTTTCTGTTGCCCGAAGGTGTCCACGATCTGTTTGACGGTGCGATACACTGTATTGATAAAGGGCACTTGGTCCAATAGGCGCTCCAGACCATTCAAGATAATGCGTCCGAGCACGAAGCGAGAGCCATAGCCTAGCAGCGTGATCAATAAAAACACGACCAATACCGAGATCGCCTCTAGCCCGAACTCGATGATCGGCTTATCGCGCCACTCTGGGTCCAGATACCAAAAAAAGAAATTACTCGCCGGGGTGCCTAGCCGTTCCAACAGAAAATTGATGACGATGATCGTGACCCCCAACGGGAGGACGACGACGATGCCTGTAATGAATGCGTTACGAAGTGAGCGGAGCATGATGTGCAGTGCGTATAAATGGCCTGTGCAGGAGAGGATTTCGAAGGAAGTGGAGGCCGCAACGTTAAATACCTCCCATTTCTGGGGCTGATCCGGCGTTGACTGATTTGCGGCTGCTGTCTTCTGTCTGTGCAGAAATATATCTTCTGCAAATATTATGATCAATTTACACGACCACTACGACGGCCTCATCTTCGATATGGATGGCACGCTCGCGGACACCATGCCCACGCACTTCACCGCCTGGTCGACGTCGATGGCTGCCCATGGCATCGTGTTCCCAGAAGAACGCTTTTATGCCCTCGGTGGGGTGCCCGCTGCGGTGATCGTAGAGCTCTTAGCCAAGGAACAGGGCAAAAGCGTCGATGCTGTCGCAGTGGCCGAGGCTAAAGAAGAGCTTTTTCTCGATCTGCTCAAAGACGTGCAGCCTGTGTTGCCCGTCAAGGCGATCGCCGAGTTTCACCGCGAGTTGATCCCGATGGCCATTGCGACGGGGAGCCCTCACTGGGTGGCCGATAAGATTTTGCAAGCGCTGGGCATTGCCGATTGGTTTGGCGCTATCGTCGGCGCCGATGATGTGGAAAATCCCAAACCTGCGCCCGATACCTACCTGCGTGCAGCCGAGTTGATCGGGGTGGACCCTAAGCGCTGCCACGCTTTCGAAGATACTGATCTGGGCGTGCAAGCCGCACGTAATGCGGGCATGACCGTGATCGACATCAATACGCTCCTCTAGCACCCAAAACCCAAGCTTTACATAATTGTCACCGAGCATAGGCTCACACGTTTTTTACAGGCGAGCGGCTTAACTGCTTGGCACACCGAATTATCCATTTTTTATGAAACAACGCACCATACTGAGGGAAGTTTCCATCAAGGGCAAATCTCTGCACACAGGCGAAGATGTTAACCTGACACTCAAACCTGCTCCGGAAAATACCGGCGTGATCTTTCGTCGTATCGACCTCTTCGGTAAGCCAGAGCTCAAGCCACTCATCGACTTGGTGGACGACCTTGTGCGTAGCACTACCATCGCGGATGGTCACGCCAAGGTGCACACCATCGAGCATGTGCTCAGTGCCCTGAGTGGTTGCGGAGTGGATAATGTCGTGATCGAGATGGATGCCAGCGAGCCCCCGATCTTGGACGGCTCCGCAAAGCACTTCGTCAACTTGATTCAGCAAGCGGAACCTGTGGAGCAAGACGCGGAGCGTGAATATTTCGTGCTCGAAGAGCCCGTCTCCGTCACCCGCGGCAACTCCTCCATCATCGCGCTGCCGCACGATGGATTTCGTATCACGTGCACCTCAGCCGACGACCGCGGCATTCACACGCAACATCTCAGTCTCGATATCGACCCCGAGACTTACATTGCGCAAGTCGCGCCCGCTCGCACCTTTACCATTTATGAGGATATCGAGGAGCTGCTCAAACTCGGTAAAATTAAGGGCGGCAGCCTCGACAGCGCCATTGTGATCAAGGGCGACAAGATTCTTTCCAAGGAACCGCTCCGTTTTAAGGACGAGTTTGTGCGTCATAAAATGCTAGATATTATCGGCGATATTACCCTCGTCGGTATGCCGATTAAGGCGCACTTTGTTGGTGTGCGCCCCGGTCATGCACTGAATGCAGAGCTTTCCAAAGTTCTGCGAAAGAAGCTCATCGAAAAGATTAAAGGCACCAAGCAGCGCAAGGAAGAGCGTAAGAAAAAGCTCGTTTCTGTCGATTCTGCCGAGACCGTCATGGACATCCGTCGGGTGCTCGACATCTTGCCGCACCGCTATCCATTCGTGATGATCGACCGCGTGATCGAGATCGTGAGCGAAGACGAGCTGGTCGCGCTCAAGAACGTCACCATCAACGAACCTTATTTTCAGGGACACTATCCCGGCCGTCCTGTGATGCCTGGCGTGCTCCAGGTGGAGGCGATGGCACAAGCCGCTGGCGTCTTGCTGCTGCGCAAGCTGCCCGTCGAGCAAAACAAGATCGCCTTCTTCATGAGCGTGGATAAGGTGAAATTCCGTCAAGCGGTGGAGCCGGGGGATTCGATTGAGATTCGCGTGAAGCTGATTAAAATTCGCGGCAACAAAATCGCCACTGCCAAGGGTGAGTGCACCGTTGGCGGCAAGGTTGTTTCTAGCGCCGAACTGATGTTCATGCTGGCGGACGCTACGGATTAATTCTAACACATATTCTCATGTCAACGGACATTCATCCGACTGCAATTATCGAACCCGGCGCTGAGCTAGAGCCGGGTGTCATCGTCGGGCCCTACGCCTACATCGGTGCTCAGGTAAAAATCGCCAAAGGCACCGAAGTGATGCACCACGCCACAGTCGATGGGGCCACCACCATGGGTGAGGATAACGAAGTGCACCCCTACGCTTATGTTGGCGGGAAAACTCACGACTTAAAATATCGGGGCGGCTGCCCCGGTCTACGTGTGGGCAACGGTAACGTCTTTCGCGAGTTCACCACCGTGCACTGTGCCACGACTGAAAATACCGAGACCATCGTCGGGGATCATAATCTGATACTCGCTTACAGTCATATCGCGCATGAGTGTATCGTGGGCAATCATCTGGTGATGAGTAGCCACGCAGCCCTCGGAGGGCATGTGCAACTCGGGGATCATGTCAATGTGGGCTGGGGCGCCGGCTTGCATCAGTTTTGTCGCGTGGGCGATTACGCCATGGTGGGCGCCGCCTCTAAGGTGGTGCAAGATGTGCCGCCTTATATGATTGCTGACGGTAGCCCTGCGATGGTGCGCACGACGAATAAGGTCGGCCTGGAACGCGCCGGCTTCACGGCGCAGGATGTCAATCTCGTGCGCCGTGTCTTTAAAATGTTTTATAAAGAAGGTCTCAACCGCCGCCAAGCCGCTGAAAAACTGCGCGCGGAAATGGCCGGCGATTGCGCCATCGTGCAAACCTTTTTAGCCTTCGTCGAAGCGAGCGAACGCGGCTTGTCCTAGGCGCTGTCATCGTCTGAGTCGCTTGCGACGGCAAAAGATATTCACAATCAAAGACGCTCGCTTGCTATTGACTGTCCCGTATCTCTAATTTGTTGGGATGCGACGATTCACGGCGGTTCTTTTGATCTATGCGGCACTCTTGCTCAGTGTTCGGGCCGAGATGAGTCAGGCCGCCTATCTGTGGCAGCGAGCCTGGACTCCCGCGGTATCCACCGCGGTCGCGGAGCAGACCACTGCGCTCGATGGCCTCACTGTGCTGTGTGCCGAAATCAAGCTCAGCGACTCCGCTCAGCCGACCCGGGTAGAGATCGTGCCCGATTGGGCACGGCTGCAAGCGCGTGGTTTACCGATCACTTTAGCCATTCGAGCCGCCGTCTATTCAGGCTCCTTTCAGCAGGATCAAGCCATGACGCGCTGCCTACTCGACACTGTGGCGAATTCATTGCGCCGGGCTCGCGCGGCTGGCATCGAGCCGGCCGCGGTAGAAATTGATTTCGACTGTGCGACCCGCCAGCTTGAGGGCTACGCCCACTGGCTGCACCTAATTCGCGCACAACTGGACGGCCCTGCGCTTTCGATCACCACTTTACCTACCTGGATGGAGCGTTCTGCTGCCTTCGCCCAATTGTTGGTGCCCGTCGATCACTTTGTCTTGCAGGTGCACAGCGTGCAGCGGGCCGATCGCATCGATTCAGATGCCTCGCTGTGCGATCCTCAGCTTGCGCAGCGCTGGGTGCAGCAGGCGGGGCAGTTCGTGAAGCCATATCACGTCGCACTGCCGACCTATGCCTACCGTTTGGGCTACGCGGCCTCTGGCGAATTGGTCGAGGTGGCGGGCGAAAATGCCTCGCCGGTAAAAAATCCAGCTTGGAGCTACCGCGTGCTGCGCGCTGAGCCTGAGGCGATGGCCGGCTTAGTGCGTCAATTGCAGCATGCGCGCCCCGCTACCTGTCGTGGAGTGATTTGGTATCGCTTACCGATCGGGCAGGAAAGCTACAATTGGGACCCCGGCACTTGGCAGGCAGTCATGCTAGGCAGCGTCGCCAGTGCCAGCTGGCAAGCCCAGGCTCGCGTGCAAGCCGACGGACTGGTGGAGATCGAGTTGCTGCAAGCTTCCGAAGTCGCCGCGGAGCCACCGCGTGCGGTGCAGCTCTCCTGGCGCAGTGGCGAGGCGCTGGCCTGGGATGGGCAGCGTCATTACAATGTGCGGGCACTCTCCGAGCAGGCACTACTTTGGCAATGGCCCACTCGGATGGAAGCCCCGCTCTTAGCTCAAGGCACACGCTGGACGATCGGTTGGTTGCGCATTCAGGACGCCGCCAACTTGCAAATTACAATTTTAAATGATGATGACGACTAAGCACAGTTTCACGCTCACACTCGGCAGCCTAATTTGGCTGAGTCTCTTGCCGCTCGCTCAGGCCTGTGGTCCCTGGCTGCCGGAATCCTATGTCTTGCGCAATGATGATGTCTTTTACCAGCCGCCCCAGGTTGGCTTCCGCTACGAACTGCGCCACCTCTTACCAGACTCCGTGCCGCATCAGGCGCAGTTAGAGAGCGAACCCTTGGGCGGGCAGTCCTCGCTGGAGGCCTTGCGCGCCTCGCTCAGCCTTGCCGAAGTAACAGAGGACGCTGCTGATGCCATCGTGGCCGATTACCAGAGCTTTCGTTCGCACTTGAATCGTATCAAATATGCTTATGAGCATCCCGGCCGCTCCGCCTATCGCGATGACTCCGATGGCTCCGATGACACGCCCGAGCCCATTAGCTTGGATGCGCTAGTTGTGCCCGAGGGCTTGCCGGCCGAGTTTGCGCTCTATCTCGAAGCAGCGCTCGCGTACTATCAGGGCGAGCACCAGACCGCGCGTGAGAATTGGCAAGCCATCTTAGACTTGCCCGCCGCCGAGCGGCAGCAACGTTCCGTCATGGCGGCTTACATGATTGCAAAGGCATGCCCGCAAGCCGCGCTCACGTATTTCCCACAAGTGCGCGAACTCGTCGAGGCCGGCTATCCCGACTCGCAGGGCTTGGCCGCTGCCAGCTATGGGCGCGAAGCACGCGTGTATTTAGATCAGGGGGACTACCAAGCCGCCATCGAACTCTACCTACGGCAATGGGCCGCCGGCTATGAAAATGCCGAGCAAAGTCTGAAACTCGTCGCGCGCGATATATGGTATCGTTGTCATGACCGTAAGCTCGCCTCCTTGTTAGCAGACGAGACCAGTCGCGCCGTGCTGACCGCGTATTTACTGGTTCAGCGAGACGATGAAGCCAACACAGAGTTGCGCGAGCGCTTCCTGCGCTTGTTACCTGATATCGAAAAAATACATCTGCCAGAGGCTGGGCGCTTTGCTCTGATGGAGTACCAGCAGAACAACCTCAGCGCGGCCCGCTTGTGGATCAGCCATGCCGCCGCCAGCGATGCACTCGCACTCTGGGTCAAAAGTAAGCTACTGCTACGAGCCGGGCGTATCGAGGAAGGGCGCACACTGCTGCTCGCGCTCACCGAAGACATGCAGGCGTCCGATACCGACTGGCGGCGCTTGAGCACCTCACGCGCCTGGGGCGAACTCGGGTTGCTCATGATGCGCGAGGCACGCTTCGTCGAAGCCGCCGATTGCTTTTGGAATGCCGACAGTTGGGAAGATTGCGCTTACGTGCTCGAGCGTTTATTGTCGATCGATGAATTAATTCAATGGGTGCAGAGCCGTCTCAGCGAGTTTGGCGAAGAGTCTGACCATTATCATGGTGATCCCCATGCACTCTTGGCGCGGCGCTTAATGCGCGAAGGACGATTTGAGCTAGCGCTTGAGCATTTTCAGCCCGATGCCCGCCAGCAAGCCGAGGCCTATTTGCAGGCCATGCGCTCCGCAAACGACTTGAGTCAAGAGGCCGCCACTCGTGCTCGTCATTTTTGGGAGGCTGCATGCTTGATGCGTGAATACGGCATGCTACTCTTCGCCGCCGAGCTCGCGCCCGATTACGCCTGGACCGAAGGCTCGTTGGAGTGGGGGGATGTGGCGCTGGCACGTCAAAATAGGCTCTACAGCTACGGAAATCCCATCAATGAGCCCAGCGGCGAGGAAGTGGATCGAGCCAAGCAAACCCAAATACTGCCAGATAAACGCTACCATTACCGCTATCGCGCCGTGCGCCTGGCAGAGCTCGGGGCCAGCCTATTGCCCAACAACAGCGAGCAAGCCGCCCGCATCTATTGTGTGGCAGGCAGCTGGATCAAATACCGCGACCCCTCTGAGGCCGACCGACTCTTTAAACTCTTGGTGGTGCGTTGCCCCGACACCGAACTCGGTCAAGCCGCCGCAGTCATCAATTGGTTCCCCCGCGTCGAGCTTGATCGCATTCAGCCATTTTCAACTGAAAGCGAGCACTTGAGCCATTAGATGCAAGCGAGCACGCTACGTTAGATTCGAACTTCTTTTATTGTTCTACTTTGAATAGTGTGCCGCCTAGGTGGCGGGGTTTCATTTTGGTCTCTACGGCTTCGGATTCGTCGACGATCTGGCCGCCTTCGTAGTAGGCGGGCTCTTTGAGCCAGTGCTTTTTGACTTGTTCGTGGAGTTCGAGCAGTTCTTTGCGGCTGCCGATGCGATACTCGATAGTGTGCGCGTGGGTGGCGATGGGATATTCCTTCATCACTTCGGTGCCTGTCACGGCGTCGGTGATGCCGGCGGCGCGGTCGGCCATGGCCTGTATTTGTGCGGGCAGCGGGCGTTGAATGATCGAGGAGCCGCCGGGAGTGCTGGCTGCGTCGACGGCGTTGCTCATCGCTTGTTGCAACTCGCCGATGCGTAGTGGGCGGCTGTGGTAAATGCGCACGAGAGCGGTGCCTTGGGTGACGATGTTTAGTTCAGTGACCCGGAAGTTGGCGGTGATATACTCTTGGCTGGAGATGGATTGAATATGATCTTCTTTACCGTAGTAAGCGCGTGTGTCGCCTGGAAACTCGATTCCATAGATTGCAGGATTTTTGATGCCACGGGTGGTGATGGAGACTGCGGAGAGTTGGCAGGTCAAGACCGTGAGCAGTAGGGCAGGCAGGAGATTTCGTAATGACAACATAAGAATCAAAATGCTGGCCTTTTGATCGTGGGCAAAGGTAATTTGTTTCAATAATGTTAGCTTGTAAGGATCTTACCGTTGAAATACAGCCCGCTGGTGTACGCATTTTGGATCGAGCCACGGCGCTCTTTAAGCCGAGGGGGCTGAATGCGGTAATTGGTCCGTCGGGCTGCGGCAAGACGACTTTGGTGAAAGCGATGCTGGGCATTTTACCGAGTGAGGGGGCGATCAGTTATGCGGGGGAGCCAGTTCGGCAGAGTTCGGATCTGCTGGGAAAGCTGTCTTTTGCGCCGCAGTTTAGTATTGCTCATGAGCGACTCTCGGTGGCGGAGGCGCTCTGCTATGCGCTGGATCTATGTGTGCGTGATCGCGCAGTTAAGCTGGCGCGACTGGAGGAGATTTTGCGACGTATCGGGCTGGCAGAACATCGTGATAAGCGTGTTTCGGATCTCAGCGGGGGGCAACTTCGGCGTTTGGGGCTGGGCTTGGAATTGGTCGGAGATCCGCAATGTATGGTTTGCGATGAGGTGACCAGCGGGTTGGACCCGCGCTCGGAGGATCAAATTCTCGCTGTGTTGGAAAGGCTGCGCGATGAGCGTGGGAAGACCTTTATATGTATCATACACAATTTGGCGAAGCTGGATGTGTTTGATTGGATTACGGTGGTCTATGAGGGTGCGGTGGTATTTCAGGGGACTTTAGAGGCGCTGAATGTTTATTTTAATATTCCCGACGCCTTGCACCTTTATGATCGGCTGAATGAGCACTCCATCGAGCATTGGCGTGCGCGCTGGGGCGAGGAGTCTGTTGGCTTGGCGCCTGCGGAGCCCATTGAAGCAGTGCGGGCACCGCCTGCGCCGGGTGCGCTTGCGCAAACCTGGACCTTGTTGATACGACGTGCGCTGCTTTTCAAACGTGATCGTGGTTATTGGTTGCTGACCTTGGGGATCACTTTGGGCTTTCCTTTATTGGTGACGATTTTTGCCTGGGATGGAATCCCCCAATTGCGCGGCTTGTCTATGGATGTGGGCGGCGGGGCTTTGGAGCAAATGGAAGCGAGCCTGCGCTATCGGGTCGATGCTTTGGAGATGGCCTCTTTGGTGACGGGGCTAATCTTGTTTCAAGTCATTTTGCTGACTTTGATGGGGAGCAACAACGGGGCGCGAGAGATTGCGGGTGAGCGGCAAATTTTTGAAAAGGAGCGTTTCGCAGGGCTCAGTGCGGGGGCCTATGCGTCTAGCAAGCTGATCTTTGCTTCATTCGTTGCGGTGCTGCAGGGGCTCTGGATGATGGGCTTTGTGAAGTATATTTGTGAGTTCCCTGGCGCAAGTTTACCGCAAGCGGGGGTGTTGGTATTGAGTTGTGTTTCAATGACAGCCATTTGCCTCGGCTTTTCCGCGATCTTTAATTCGGCGGATAAGGCATCTTTGCTTTCTGTGTATTTAGTCGGCTTCCAATTGCCACTCTCTGGTATCGTGCTGGCCTTGCCGGATATGTTGGTTTGGCTGTGTCGTCCTTTTATCAATGCCTACTGGGGCTGGGCGGGCTATTTTGGTTCCATGCGAGCCACACGCTTGTATGATGCTTATCGTGTCGACTCGAATGAATGGATTCCATCGTCGGGGCTGGCGGCGAGTATCTTGTTGTTACACTTTTTGATGGGTGCCGTGATGGTCTTTTGGGGTTGCCAGAAAAAACGTTGGAATTAACTCTTATTGAAACTTTTGCGACTTTGTTACGATGTCATTTTACATGCTTTCCCCCATACCCTTGATTCGCCGCTTCCTGCGAGGCCTTGGCTTATTTTCTATTTCACGTGGTGCTTTATGGGCGGCTTGCCTGCTCACCGGATGGGGCGGACTGGCTGGGCTGGCTGGGCTGACTGGTTGCAGCGGGGGCGCTGGCTCGGATCTGGAGGTGCTGCCGATTCAGAACTATCTGGAGAAGCCGGGAGATTTCTTGGGCAATCGTTATGTGCTGCGGGCGCAGATTAATGAGCAGTTGAAATGGGAAAAGGGGCTGGGGCGTGTCTTGGCAGTTGTGGCGGAGGGCCATGATGCGCGTTTGCCTGTGTTTGTGCCCGAAACCGTCGGAGGCAACTTGCATGTGGGGCAACGCTATGAATTTCAGGTCATTATTGAACAGGGAGGACTTATTTATGTGGATGCATTGCGCAAATATTAATCGCCAAAAGGAGGTGAGTCTCACTCCTATTGCGCGCGAAGTCCACATTGCGGGGGCTTGGCGGTCTTTGCCAGTGAAGCCTCTAGGCTTGGCTCTGGCATCGGGCATTGCTTTGTGGCTGTTGCCACAATCCTCGTTCGCGCAAGGTGGTTTTCCTATGAATGGGGGCAGTTCGATGGCGTCACAGCCGCAAGCACAGCCGCAAACTGCACAAGCGGGCATGTCAGCACCGGCGAATGGGATGTTTGAGAGTAATACCTTCTTGGAAATGGCGAACCGTGTGTTTGATCCGAGCAGTGACTCGATGGATTTCGAGAATGGCAGTTTCGAGTGGAAGGGGAAGCGTTTTAACCTTTCCGAACAGCGCGCTTTTCGCTCGCGCTTTGAACGTTTCTTACTGGCCTCTCCAACCGAAGAAGAGACGCAATATGCGAAATTGATGGAGGACATTATTGAGCGTCTGGCGGTCTCGAACGATAACAGTGACGACGCGATTTTAGATACATGGCAGTTGCTCTTTCGTGCGTCCCGCTTCGAGCTCGACGGTGGTAATAGCACTATTGTGGCCAATCAGGTCTTTAACGCGTGGCGTATTCGCAAAGAGAGCCGAGGCGTCAGTATGGATCAGCGGGAGCTCCAACAGCTGCGAAAATACCAGCAGGAAGTGGTCGCTAATCGTGCGATGGCGCTGCAGAGCATTCGCGAGAAGCGTTTACGAGAGACGAGTTTAGGGCAGCGTGATGATAGTGAGAGCTCGGCCAATAGCAGTGAGACACTCACTTCGGAGGCTGCTTTTCGCATGTTGGATCTGGCGGAGACCGAGGCTAAGATTCTGGCGCTGGAGACGCAGTCGGCAATGACCGGGCTGCAGGCGAAGCTACAATTTCAAAGTCAAATTGTCAGTTTTATGATACAGCGCCGGTTCGAGCATGCTTTGGTCTTGGCAGGCTTTTACCAATCGATCTTTAAAGGTTCCCATCAGGCGCTTGAGGTGGGCAAGGAGCAGTTGCAGGAATTCCTGCCTGGTAGTGACCTGTCTTTCACCGTGGATAGTATGACTTTTATTGCGCGCGAGGCGATCAATGATGTCAACAAAGGGGTGGATGCCGTGAATGCGGCTTATAATGAAGAGCGCAATTTGATCGCATTGGAGCGCTTGCAGGAGGTGTTTTTCCTTGGAGAGTATTTGACCGAGCTGAATAAGATCCCGACCGATCAGCGGCGCGCGATGCTTGACCTTTATCGTGCTTTGATTGAAGCGGGTGAATTGGCGGAGGCCAAGGATTATGACGGGGTTTCGGAGCTGGCACTGAGTATTTCCGATTTGGCCGAAGATTTTCCCAAGAACCGAGTGCTGTCCTCAGTTGAGACCGCCAAGAGTATGAGTGATATGGCGGTTTTTGCAGCTTCACAGTATCGTAATTTGGGTGATATCGATAAGGCACGCTCCGAGCTGCAGACTGCGATCGATATTTGGCCTTCGAATCCAGCGATTCGCGAGTTTCAGCAAGAAACCACCAAGTTGGCCACGGCTGGCTCACAAGGGGTGCAGATTTTCGACGATCTCTATAAGCGGATGGACCGGCGCGGGATATATGAGCGTCGTATGGACCTCGGCTTTGCTTTGGCGGAAGATACGCAGCGTCGTCCACTGCTGATGGAAGTGGTTGAGCAGGTGGCTCGAATTGACTTGTTGGTCAGCCAGAGCCAGGAGCTCGTGAAGCAAGGGGAAGCCTATGCGGCTTGGGAGCTACTGGTCGAAGCGGCCAAGATTGATTCGAGCGATGGCCCCATGAATCAGGCTCGTGCCGAACTGGCACCGCGGGTGGCGGATTTTGTGCTCCAAGTCGACCGTGCTGAACGGCAAGCAGAGGACGGGCATCATGCGGGCGCACTGGCGGCCTACCTCGCTGCGCAGGATATTTATCCAGTCAGCCGTCTGTGTCGCCAAGGCATCCAGCGCGAGACCGAGGCCTTGCTGGCGGGATTACGTGCGCAGTAGTGGATGCTCTTTAGCTCTCCAGGGGCAGATCAATCACCTGCCAGGGGAGGCCGCGCAGGTTGAGCTCTTCCATGAAGGGATCGGGATCGCGCTGTTCCATGTTCCAGACGCCGGGCTCTTGCCATAGGCCTTTTAAGATCATTTGTGCGCCGATCATCGCAGGCACGCCGGTGGTGTAGCTGATTGCTTGGCTGGATACCTCTTGGTAGCACTCTTGGTGATCGCAGGTATTGTAAATGAAGACGCGCTTCTTTTGGCCGTCTTTGATGCCGACGATGTCGCAACCGATGCAAGTCTTGCCCTTGGTGCGGGGGCCGAGGCTGGCTGGGTCGGGCAGCACGGCTTTGAGGAATTCGATGGGCTTGATCTGCTGGCCTTGGAAATCAATTGGCTCGATCGAGGTCATGCCGACGTTTTCCAACACCCGTAGGTGGGTGAGGTACTTTTGTGAGAAAGTCATCCAGAAACGAATGCGCTTGAGGCCCTTAATGTTCTGGCACAGCGATTCCATCTCTTCGTGGTAGAGCAGGTAGGCATCTTGTTCGCCGACGACGGGGAAGTCGTAGACCTGGTGCACGCTCATGGGCTCGACTTCCTTCCACTCGCCTTCTTCCCAGTAGCGGCCGTTGGCGGTGATCTCGCGGATGTTGATCTCGGGGTTGAAGTTGGTGGCAAAGTGGTAGCCGTGGTCGCCGGCGTTGGCGTCGAGGATGTCGATGGTCTCGATCTCGTCGAAGAGGTGCTTTTGTGCGTAGGCGCAGAAGACATTGGTCACGCCGGGGTCGAAGCCGGAGCCGAGTAGGGCGGTGAGCCCTGCTTCTTTGAAACGGTCCTGGTAGGCCCACTGCCATTTGTATTCGAACTTGGCTTCGTCCAAGGGCTCGTAGTTGGCGGTGTCCATGTAGTGCACGCCAGCTGCGAGGCAGGCGTCCATCAGTGTCAGGTCTTGATAGGGCAGCGCGACATTGATCAGTAGCTCTGGCTTTTCGGCCTGGAGGAAAGTGGTGGTCTCGGCGACGTTGTCGGCATCGATGGCGGCGGTGCGAATGGTGACGCCCGTCTTGGCGAGCACATCGGCTGCGATGGCATCGCATTTAGAGACTGTGCGCGAAGCGAGCACGATTTCGGTGAAAATATCTGTGAGTTGGGCGCATTTTTGCGCAACTACATTACCTACACCCCCGGCACCGATGATAATAACTTTAGACATGCGCGTACATAAGTCTTAGTGCTGCGTATTCTTCAAGTTTATTTCGCATGGGATGGACACTTGTCTGGGGGGACTGTTGGGCGCCTTTGTTGGGTGAGAGGCGGGGGACTCTCTGGGTGACAGGCGGGGCGCTTTATTGGTGACAGGCGTGGCGCTTTATTGGGGACAGGCGGGGCGCCTGTCTTACGCTGGCTTCGTGATTTGCATTCGTGGGAATACTGGCTAGTTTGGGGGCTCTTAGGTTTTATGAATATGAATCTTAAATTCCGCAGTGTCGGCCCTGTGGTCCTTCTTCTCTTGTTGGCCGGTGCACTCTTTTCTTTTGCTATGCCTGATAATAATACTCCTCCCGCAACGACTGATGTGAATGTCAACGAATGTGCGTCGGCCTGCGGCCTACCTTCGCATGTGGATTTGACCAGCGGTGAGTATCCGGTTCAACGCACGGAGGCAGAGTGGCGGGAGCGCCTGACGGATCTGCAGTATCATGTCGCACGTGAGCAGGGGACGGAGCGTCCTTTTCAAAATCCTTACAATTCGAATAAGCAAACCGGGCTCTACCGTTGCATCGGCTGCGATACGCCGCTGTTCAGTAGCACCGATAAGTTTGACTCCGGCACGGGCTGGCCGAGTTTTGTGCGTCCCATCGATGAGCGCACACTGGGGGAGACCCGCGATATGAGCTACGGGATGGTGCGTGTCGAAGTGCACTGCAATGTCTGTGGCTCGCATCAGGGACACGTCTTTCCCGATGGGCCCAAGCCGACCGGGCTGCGTTACTGCATCAATTCGGCCTCGCTGAGCTTTGAGGCGGCGGAGTCACCCGAAGCGGTGAAAGCGCTGGTTGAAGCGTGGTATCACGAGTAGTCCGAGCTTACGGCTTGAGTGAGGCCGGCAGTGGCGGGGCGCTTTAGACCCCGTATGCGTCATGCCGGAGCGGATGCTTTGGACCTTCGGAACCGAGGCTGAAGCACTCGGCTACAATTCGGCAAAGTTGATGTTTGTTTGGTTTGTCGCGCTAAGTTCGCGCATGGCCTTCGATTTTAGGGCCTGCCTGGCAATGAGCTATGCTCCATTGCCAGGCGGGGCGTAAAAACCGTGCTAGTAGACGTCGCGTAGGTAGCGCTTGTCGTCTTTAAGCTTTTTGACGTAGGCCTTGGCATCGTCTTCGCTGAGGCCACCTTCTTGTTGGAGGATGTCGTGCAGCGCAACGTCGACGTCGGTCGCCATGCGGCTGGCATCGCCACAGACGTAGAAGTAAGCGCCTTTTTCCAGCCAAGCGTAGAGCTCTTTGCTGTTCTCGCGCATGCGGTCTTGCACGTAGACTTTTTCCTTTTGGTCGCGTGAGAAGGCCAGGTCGAGCTTAGTCAAAATACCGTCAGCGAGGTAGTCCTGCCACTCGGTCTGGTATAGGAAGTCGGTCAAGTAGTGTTGATCGCCGAAGAAGAGCCAGTTGTCGCCCTTGGCGCCGAGCTCCTTGCGCTCTTCGATGAAGGCGCGGAAGGGAGCGATGCCAGTGCCGGGGCCGACCATGATCATCGGCAGGTCATTGTCGGCGGGCACCTTGAAGTGCTTGTTGGGGGTGACGAAGACGTCGGCCTTTTCGCCCTCAGCGATCCGTTCCGCCAAGTAGGTGGAGCAGACGCCCTTGCGGTTGCGGCCGTGGGCATCGTAGCGCACCACGCCGACAGTCAGGTGCACTTCGCCTGGGTGTGCCTTGGGGCTGGATGCGATCGAGTAGAGGCGTGGTGGTAGCTTGCGCATGATGCCGACCAGGGCATCGGCGCTGATTTCCTTGGCAGGAAACTCGTGTAAGAGATCGATGATCTCGCGGCCGTAAATGTAGCTCTGTAGCTCTGCCTTGTTGCTTGGATCTAGCAGCTCAGTGAGCTTCGGGTCCTTGGCGATCTCGTTGTAGCGCTTGATGACGGGCATCGAGAGGGAAGTGATGTCCAGCTGACTGGTGAGTGCTTCGCGCAGTGTGAATTCGCGCTCCTTAATTAGGACGGGGCCCTCGGCGTCAAGTTTTGCGGTCTGAATGAAGTCTTCGACCACATCTTCCGCATTGTGGGGAACCACGGCGAGTGCGTCGCCAGCTTGGTATTCGAGGCCAGAACCTTCCAGGCTGAATTCGAGGTGGATGGTTTCCTTGGCCGAACCTTCGCCGTTGAGCATCACGCGTTCGTTGAGCTCGGCAGGGAAGGGGTTCTTGCGAGAGTATTTGATCGGGGCGGCCGGCTTGGCTGCCGGTGCTGGGGCGCTGGCTGGGGCGGCGGCCGGTTGTGCGGCGGCTTTCAGCGCTTTTAGCGCCGCTTTGTGCCATTTGGCAAAGTCGTCGTCGTAGTCCACATCCGCGTCGACGCGGTCTGCGATCCGCTTGCCGCCCAGTGCTTCCAGGCGTGCGTCGAAGTCTTTGCCCATTTTGCAAAAGTCCTCGTAGCTGGTGTCGCCGAGGCCCATTACCGAGAAGCGGGTGTCGGCGAGCTTGGGCGCTTTATCGCTCATGAATGCTTCGTAGAAATCGGCTGCTGTTTCGGGGGGATCGCCCTCGCCCCAGGTGCTCACGATGACGAGCAAGTTTTGAATGTCTTTGAGCTTGCCGAGCTTGAGGTCGGCCATGTTGGCCGCTTTGGATTTGAAGCCTGCTGCCTTGGCTGCTTTCACAGTCAGATCGGCCAAACTCTCGGAGTTGCCGGACTCGGTGCCATAGAGCACGGTCAGTTCTGGTGTGGCTACGGGGGCCGCAGCCGGTGCTACTGTGGCAGGCGTCGCGCTGCCACTTCCGGCGCGTAGGCCGCTGATGAAGCCCTCTATCCAGAGTAACTGGTCGGCTTGGAGGCCCTTGAGGAGGCTGTTCAACGAGGCGACTTGCTCAGGGGCAAGCGGCGCTGTTTGCGGAACGACTGGATCGGTGGTGCTCATATTTCTGCTTTTTGAAAAGCTGGTATGAAACCACGCATCGACCGAAATGCTAGACTTTTTCTGCTTTTTCGGTCTTTTCTTAGGTTTTTGAGTGACAAACCTAAGAAAAGAATCAGTTTACGAGTAGATTTCTTTTTCCCTGGCGGTGTTTCTACGTTTGCAACACTGAACGGGAGACACTTACTAAGAGGTTTATTATGATTTCTGACAGCCAATCAGCTCCGCAACTCCACAAAAATGAGGGTATCAAGACTCGCAGTAACTATCTGCGTGGCACGATCCTTGAAGGTCTGGCCGATGTATCCACGGGCTCCATTTCTGCTGATGACCAGCAGGTTTCCAAGTTCCATGGTATTTATCAGCAGGACGACCGCGATGTGCGCGCGAATCGCCGTAAGCATAAGCTGGACAAAGCCTACTCCTTTCTTGCTCGTATTTGCTTGCCGGGTGGCGTGTGCACGCCCGAACAGTGGATCGTGATGGATGACCTGGCGAATTATTGCGCTTTTAACACGCTTAAGATCACCACGCGTCAGGCTTTTCAATTGCACGGCATCTTGAAGGGGAACCTCAAGAATGTGATCAATTCTTGCAACGAGGTGGCGATGACAACGTTGGCCGCCTGTGGTGATGTGAATCGCAACGTAATGTGCAATCCCAACCCTTTTGCTTCCGAAGTGCATGCGGCGGTGCAGCAAGTGGCGCTCGAGGTGGATGCGCATTTGAAGCCGCAGACACCTGCATTTTCTGAAATGTGGTTGGACGGTAAGCCGATCCAGCTGACTGTGCCGCAGGCTGCGGAGCGCTCGCAGGACTGCAAGGGCGATGAGGTTGAGCCACTTTATGGGCCGACTTATTTGCCGCGTAAATTTAAGATCGCGATCGCGATTCCTCCATACAATGACGTCGACGTCTTTGCGCATTGCCTCGGGTTCATCGCGATTGTTGAAGATGGCAAACTGCTCGGTTTCAACGTCAGCGTAGGTGGTGGCATGGGCATGACTCATGGTAACGAAAAGACCTTCCCGCGCTTGGGTGAAGTCATCGCTTTCTGCACACCGGAGCAAGTTGTCGCTGTGGCCGAAAAGATCGTCACGATTCAGCGCGACCATGGTAACCGCGAAGACCGCGCCAACGCCCGTTTCAAATACACCGTGGAGCGCCTCGGTAAGGAGTGGATTCGCGAAGAGTTGGAAAACCGTCTCGGCTATAAGCTGGAAGAGGCTCGCGAATACAAATTTGTCAGCAATTGCGACCGCTATGGTTGGACTGAAGGTGCGGATGGCAAATGGCACCTCGGTCTCTTCATCGAAGGTGGGCGTGTCGTCGACCTCGCAGACAAGCCGCTTAAGACCGGATTGCTGGAGATCGCGAAAGTGCACAAGGGGGAGTTCCGCCTGACTGCCAATCAGAATTTGATCATCAGTAACGTCGCGGCCGAAGACAAGGCGACCATCGATGCGATGGTCGAGCAATACGGTCTGGACGGCTACAAGAGCGCGTCCGGCATGCGTCGCAGTCAGATTGCCTGTGTGGCGCTGCCTACTTGCGGTCTCGCGCTGGCAGAGTCGGAGCGTTATTTGCCGACACTGGTTTCCGACTTGGAAGTGATTCTCGAAGAAGCGGGTCTGCAAAATGACGAAATCGTGATTCGCTCCACAGGTTGCCCCAATGGTTGTGGTCGCCCGTATTTGGGTGAGATCGGCCTCGTGGGCAAGGTGCCCGGTAAATACAATCTCTACCTAGGTGCCGGCTTTGACGGTGAGCGTTTAAACAAGCTCTACCGCACATCCGTCACCCACCAGCAGATCATCGATGAGCTCAAGCCGATCCTACTTGCATACGCCAAAGAGCGCGAAGAGGGCGAACGCTTCGGCGATTTCACCATCCGCAAAGGCTACGTTCAAGCGACCACTGCCGGCAACAACTTCCACGCCAACATCGGCGCGGAAGCCTAGCGGATCGCTGCTAGCGAAATCAGCGGATGGCACATTTCGATGCGCTTCGGCAGCTAGTAGATCGCTGTCGGAGCGCAAATGCGTGCACACGTCTCAAAAACATGTAGATTCAGAGCGATGGCTTTCGGCCGTCTGGGGCTCTGTATTCAAAAAAAACTATATCTTGCGAGTCGAGCGTAATTTAGGTCTGGTTCTGCTGTGCCTCGAAATTTTAAGATTTAATGAACCCCCATTGCCCCATGATTACAGATCGCATTCCCGTTATTTTTGATACTGACATAGGCTCGGACATGGACGACACTTGGGCCTTGGCGCAATTTCTTCGTAGCCCCGAGCTAGACCCTCAGCTGATACTTACCGAGGCCGGCGACAGTGGCTACCGTAGTCGGATCGTTGCCAAGTTCTTGCAGCTTTCAGGGCGCACCGAGGTGCCGGTCGGCTGCGGTGTGCCGGTCACAGATGCGCCGCTGCCCGCTCGCAATCAAGCGCCTTGGGTGGTGGGCTATGCACTCGCGGACTATCCTGGAGAGATTGTGGAAGATGGTGTTGAGCGCATGATCGAGCTCATTGACGCGTCTCCGGTGCCAGTGACCATCATTGCGATCGGTCCCGCAATCAATCTCGCGGCTGCATTGGAACGTGCCCCAGGCATCGCGAGCCGTTGCCGACTGGTGGGGATGTTTGGTAGTTTCGATCTCGGCTACCATGAGCAGGCGCCTGCGGTGGCTGAATCGAATGTCCGCAATGCTCCTGAAGCGCTTCGGCGTGTGCTGTCTGCACCGTGGAGAGATATCCTGATCACGCCACTGGACTCTTGCGGGTCCGTGATCTTGGATGGAGCGAATTATCGTCGTGTTTGGAGTGCGACAGATGATCCGATGTTACGATCGATCATTGAAAATTATTGTTTTTTCGCTTCGCGTGTGTCTTGGATGCATTGCGATTTTTTCGCATTACGCTCGAGTATACTATTCGATTGTGTGGCGGTTTATCTCGCATATGCTGAGGACTTGCTGGAGATCGAGCAAATACGCTTCGATGTGAGTGACGATGGCTTTACCCGTCGCCATGAACAGGGGGCTTTCTCCGCTAGAGTGGCTCTGCGCTGGCGAGATTTGGGTGCATTTCATACGCATCTAACCGCGCGTTTGTTGGGGGAAGTTTGACCTGTATGGACTCGCTGACGTCGCCGATCTCATGCAAAAACACGGTGCCGTAGGCACCTGCGCGGGCAAAGAGGTCCGCGCCGTCTTGGTTGGCACCGGTGAACGCGCCTTTGCGGTGTCCAAATAACTCCGATTCGATCAGCGTTTCTGCGCATCGGTAGGAAGCAGCCCGCTGAATTTTACGGACGCGAGCTGCATGCGAATGCGTCTCACAACTGAATGTGCCAGCTGCTTTAGCATGCGCACGATGCGTTGTGCTCGTCAGGGCCGAAGGGGTGGTGGCGAAGGTGCGTTGGCGGATCTCGGTGAGCATGTCATCAATCCAGGCACTGTTGAAGGGCTCAAGTGCTTTGCTTCTCACTGGCGACGATGCCGTAGCACGCCAGCTGCGCCTAAAGCCAAAAGTCCTAGCCCGGTTGCTGCATTTGCAGGTTCGGGAACTGCCGCGGCGATATCGAGGCTGCTACCACTGGTTTCAATGTAGGAGTTGAGGAAGTCCACGTGGGCAGTCTTTGGATCAGATAAATCGATTCTGTATTCAAGTAATCCGTAGAGAATCGAGCCTCCGCGTTCAGTGCTGAAGCCCATGTAGTTGTTTGCTCCATTCACTATATTATTGTAAGTCGGTGTGGGCAAATAGACGAAATTGGAATATCCAGTGTAGCTTCCAGGGTATCCTGTCATCATCGCAGAGCTGACGACTCCTGTTGTGCCTAAGTTGTGCCAAGTTGCGCCCTGTGCCCAGCCTAGGTTGTAGGCATACAGATAGATACTATCAATTTGAGCGCTTCCATCTCCATGGTTATCTAGAAAGGCAATCGCAATGTAACCACTTGTGTTTACAGGGTCAACGAACACGCTATGAGTTGCAGACTGAGTGAGGTCGCTAACTGGTAGTGATTCGATATCAAAGGACTGGTTGATTACGTTAACCTCAATCGCGCCTGAAGCGGATGATGCGATGAGAGCTGAGATGGAGGAAGCGGTGATTTTGGATTTATCAGCTTTATTTATCATGGCTATAAGGTTTGGTGCGATGTCAGGTTATGGGTGGTATCTATTTGCTGTCAAGGTTGTTATGCTATTTTGGCTGCTGCAGTAATGGCTATTGGAACTGTTATAGGGAATGAACTTTTACAGTTGTATTTATTTTAACTCATCGCGGTTGCGGTAGAGGCTTTGATCGACGACAGCTGCTATCTTTTTACTGTCTACGGACAGTTTCAGAAATGCACAGACTTGCTGTGCGATTTGCTCGGGCTGTTTGATTACCTCTGAGTAATCGACGGGGAGCATTTCCAGGTTTTTATTTTGAGCCACCATATCGTTTACTGCCTGTAACTGCTTTGAGTATACTTTCGCTAAGGCTCGATCTTCGATGATGGCTCCGCCTGATTGTTCGCGCTCTAGCATTCTGCGTTGAGAGGCTAAGATCTCTGCGGGCTTGCGATGCATGCAGACGATGCGAGCGGCCAAATCCTGAGGGAGATTGGGAATGAGTGGTGCGACGATTTTAACCGCTTGGCCTTTGTGCTTGTGGAGCCATTTGTTATTGCGAGTGGTTGTGAGTTGTTTGATGCGCTCATCTTCAAAATAGCCACGTGGGTTGGACTCATCGGCGGTACGCTTACCATCGCTCACAACCTTGATTCCCGCGGCTTGTAGCATCTGCATCATTAAGGAGGTGCCACTGCGAGGGAGCCCGGAGACGATGATGAGCACATCATCGCTGGGTGCTGCTAATCGGTTTGTCTGCGTACATATTTCGGGGAAACGCGGCAACCACTTGGACTCTGAGAGTGGCTCTGTTCGTATCATTTCTGCCTGGGCTTTAGCCTTTTCTGCCCAAGCTTGGTGGCGGGCAGCTTTTTCAGTCTCGCCCATTTTTACGTAGAGAATCGCCAGGCGCCTGTGTGCGGCGGGATAGTTCGGACTTTGGCTGATCGCGGTTAAAAAGGTTTGTTCTGCCAGATCGAGCATATCCAGATGCGTGAGCGCTGTCGCATAGATAAAGTGTGCGCGTGGATTGTGAAATATCAATTTGATCGAGGCTATGGCGGAAGCAGCTGCTTCAAAGTATTTTTTTTGTTCTAGATAAATGTTGGCCAATCCATAGTGCGCATTGTGAGAGTTCGGGTAGGTAGATAAGGACTTTAAGTAATATTTTTCGGCCAGATCCCATTGTTTCAATTGTTGGTGCAGCTCGCCTAGCTTGTTAAATAAGCTAGGACGGTGAGCTACTTGGAGGTCCTCGATTTGTTTGAGTCGTGCGATGGCTTGTTTGGGCTTTTCCTCCAATTGCAAGAGAGTGGCCTCCAAGTGACGCATATTGATTTGATCGTCTGAGATGAGTCCTTCTAGCTTTCTGATTCGTTGCTGTTCTTTAGGAGTCGGTCCTGGGGGAACGAAGGGAAGCGATTCGGCTTTTGCTTCAGATGCTTGCTGCTGGTGCTCCCTTGCTAGTTTTTCTTTTAGTTGGGTGAGCTCTTGTTGCGCTGCCTGAGCCAAGTTAAGCTTGGTTTGAACGAGTTTTTCGTAGGCCGCTCTGGCTTTGGTGGTTTCATTCAGAAACAGGTAGCATCGAATGACTTGTAAGCCGACGCGTGAATCATCTGGCCAGCGTGCCCATTGTTTTTCGGCGGCTTGCAGTCCGTCGGTATAGCGACCGCCATCTATGTAGGCATCGACTAAGTTGATTTGCAGCTCACGAATGCACTCATCGACAGCTTGTTGCCCATCTGAGCTCGGTTCCTCAATATAACCGAGTTCTACGAGTTGGCGGATGGCTTCCTGAGATTCTACTGTGTCGAGTTGCATTTCCGGAGGGTGGCAGCCTGCGTCGCCTTCGACCTCATCCCAGCTATCGATATACTGAACTGTTTGTTTTTCGGCGAAACAATTAACGAGTGCTTTGCCATCCATGTCGCGCCCCACGGGGAAGTTAAATAGCTGCAGTAAGGTAGGTGTGATATCGAGAATCGAGGCACCATGTATTTCTTCAGCGCCGCGAATGCCGGGGCCTTTTAAGCAAAATATGCCGTATGGGCTGTGCTCTTGAGCGGGACCGGCAGGTTGGTTGGGCAGCTTGCGAGGTAGATGGCGCCCGCTTTCAAATCCGTGATCTGAGATGAGCATGACTGTAGTATCCTCTCCGGCCAGGGACAGGAGCACTTGCAGCATCATATCGTGGTAGCAATAGCTCGTCTCCACTACATTTTTATAGAGTTCAAAATCTTTGGGATCGATCCACTCCTGGCGAGGTGGATGATACTTCATAAATGCGTGGTTGATATGGTCAATGCCATCGAAATAAACGGCTGAAAAATCCCATTCCTGTACTTGCATGCAGGCAGTTGCTGCGGCTTGGACACTTGTGATTTCGGCGATTACTTTCGCGCAGTAGCCGACGCGTGGGTCCTGTTTCTCGTCGATTTCAAGTAGGCGAGGAATAAAGGGTAAGAGATGCTCGTTGCTGAGTTCGGCCGGGTGTAAGCGAAGTTTTTTTAGGGCAGTTTCTAAGCGTTTGGGTTGAATGCAGTCCTGCTTCAAGGGCCAATCATCTGCGTTGAATTTTTGAGAGCTTTGGTAGTGATTGGACACCATCACACCATTTATCGGTTCCGCTGGGTGTGAAGGCCACCAGCCGATTACATTACTCTTTAAGCCATTCTGACCGAGTATATTCCATATCGATTTTGTCTTTCTCGAGAGATTGGTAATGGGACGAATACTCTTAGCATCGGGCGTGGGCTCGACAAAGCCGTGTATGCCGTGTTTCCATGCGCGCTTGCCAGTGCTGATACTAGTCCAAAGCATCGGCGAGAGCACGGGGCGGATTGTGGCCAAATTGCCTGAAACTCCTTGGTCGACCAAGGACTTTAAGCCGGGCATTTTTCCCGCATCCATCAGTGGGCGGGCGACATTCCAATCTGCGGCGTCCCAGCCGACTAAAAGGATTTTTCTTTTTTGCATCGCTTGCTTTTGAAGAAACTTGTATTGCGAGGCAAATCAAGAAACTGAGGACTCATGAGTCCACCCATTTCTTGATTGTGCGCTGGTCGACCTGCAGACGTTCGGCGGCCTTTTTGTAGCTGCCGAGCTGTTGGTAGGCCTGCTTCGCATAGGCTTGTATCCATTCGGCCATGGTCATACTGCTGCGCTGATAGGCTTGGCTGATTTGCTGTGTGGGGCTCTGCGATGGCGGGTGCCTGACTGCTTGATATTCGTTGCGGACCACGATGTTGCGCACCGCTTGCTCGAGCTCGCGGAAGTTACCGGGCCAGTCGTAATCGACTGGCACTTGGCTTTGCAGGCTACTGACGATGCGTGGGCTGAGTGCCTCGGCGCCTACGGGACCAAATAATTTGCGACAGATGTAGTGCACGGAGTTGTCCAGTTCCTCGGGGCGATCTTGGAGGATTTCGCGTAGAGCGACGGTTTGCACCTGATCGCCGCAGAGGCGGTAAAAGAAGTCTTCGCGGAAGCGGCCAGCCTGCATCTCGGCATGTAGATCCTTGTGCGTCGCGGCGAGTATTTTACCCGAGTAGTGTTGTGTCTGATTGTCGCCCACGGCTTGGTATTCGCCGGATTGGAGCAGGCGCAGTAGTTTGACCTGTGTGGATTCGCTGACGTCGCCGATCTCATCCAAAAACACGGTGCCGTAGGCGCCTGCGCTAGCAAAGAGCCCCGCGCGGTCTTGGTTGGCACCGGTAAACGCGCCTTTGCGGTGTCCGAATAACTCCGACTCGATCAGCGTTTCTGACAGTGCGGATAAGTTGACGGGGTGAAAACTATCGGGGGCCGAGGCTTCGAATGTACCTGCTTTGACTTGGTAGGGAATGAAGCGCGACAGACCGATTGCTCGCGCCACAATTTCCTTGCCCGAGCCGGAGGGGCCGAGAATCAGGGTGGGGAAGCGGCCGACGGCTTCATACATCCACTGTTGGTAACTCATCATGTCCTTGGTGAAGACGCTTTCCCACACTTGCATCCGTAGGCGCTGAATCGGCGTGCTGTCGCCGATGATCTCATGGTGGATGTGGTGAAAGGCGCGGCGCAATTGATAGAAACAGGCGAATAGGTGCTCGGGCTGATTCCAGATGCGATCCGTCATGCCCTCGATCAGGCGGTGACGCTCCGCTACGCCTTGCTGGATCTTTGTGTAGACTTGTCGGTTTTGATGACTGTCGGCGGCTCGGTTGCGAATGAGTTGGTCGAGTGCGTTGGCGACCTCGTGGTAGAGCGCGAAAAAGGCAAAACAAGACGCACGATCTTTCCATGCCTCGGGCAGTGGTTGCGTCGCTAGCTGTTTCAAGAGCGCTTGTTCAGTGCTGCGTATCCATGGTAGCAGCTTGCGGAAGTTTGCAGACGCGAGCTGCAGTGGATGTGCCTCACCACTAGGCGTGCCGAGCTGCTTGAGCATGCGCTCGATACGTTGCGCTCGCTCAGGACCGAAAGGGTTGTCGAAGGTGAGTTGACGGATCTCGGTGAGCACGTATTCAATTTGGGAACGAGTCATATTACATAAAATGTAATCAAGCTATACGTATAATGTAACTATATTTTTGAGTGAAATTGATTTTATAATTTATGTAATTTGTAATTCGTTGACCAGTAAGTGTTAGTGTGCTTGTTGGGGTTCTTGGCATGGGAGTTGTTAAGTGATGTTTTGTTATGAAAAACAAAACACGAATATCTACAATACTCAGAGGTCGCGGCCTTTTCTCGGGATTGCTCTGTGCGGTCTCTAGCCTGTTGGCTGTTTCGCAATCATATGCGGCGGGCATCTTGACGCCGGTGAACTCTGCCGACCAAGCGGTCGAAATTCAGGATCACCATGTCGATGTGCGCATCACGGATGGCTTTGCGCGAACCTTGATTCAGCAAACTTTTAGTAATCCGAATCCGCACGAGGTGGAGGCGATCTACGCTTTTCCTGTGCCGGAGTCGGCCAGCCTTTCTGAGATCACGATTCACTCGGGCGAGACTGTGCTGGAGGGCGAAGTGATTGCGCGCGCTGAGGCCGAGCGGATCTACCAGGAGGAGAAGGCGCAAGGGAACGATGTCGGTCTCGGTTCGAAAGAAAGTTATCAACGCTATGAGTTTCGTGTCTTCCCGATTCGTCCCGGCGTGGAGACCCAGATCGAGGTGGTTTATTATCAGCCTTTAAAAATCGATCTTGAGGTCGGGCGCTATGTCTATCCGATCGAGGAGGGCGGCACCGATGAAGAGAGTGAATCGTTTTGGACGCGTAACGAGCGCGTGGCACGCTCCTTTTCGGCCGAGGTCTCGGTGCGCTCCAGCTACCCGCTGGATGACTTGCGCGTCAAAGGCTTTCCCGGCACTCCTGTGCAAGAAGACGCCAACCATTACACCTGGCGCTTCGATAGTGCGGGTGGCACGCTGAATCAGGATCTAGTGGTATATTATCGTTTGGCTCAAGACCTGCCAGGTCGTGTGGATTTGCTCAGTTACAAGCCCAGCGATGCCGAACCAGGTTACTTCATGTTGACGCTGACCCCCGGTGTGGATCTACAGCCGATCACCCAAGGCACGGATTATTTGTTCATCCTCGATCTCTCAGGCAGTATGAATGGAAAAATGGCCACGCTCACTTCTGGCGTGGAAAAAGCGCTCGGTAAATTGCGTCCTGAAGACCGTGTGCACGTCGTTACGTTCTCGGACAAGGCTCGTAAACTCACGCGTGATTGGGTGACACTTTCATCGGACAATGCCGCTGGCCTGATTCAACAGGTGTCTGGGCTAACTGCCGGCGGCAGTACCAATCTGTATGATGGCCTGCGCCTCGGCTTGCA
Organism: Thalassobacterium maritimum; assembly: GCF_031127805.1. Taxonomy (NCBI): domain Bacteria; kingdom Pseudomonadati; phylum Verrucomicrobiota; class Opitutia; order Puniceicoccales; family Coraliomargaritaceae; genus Thalassobacterium; species Thalassobacterium maritimum. The sequence goes on from NZ_JARXHW010000005.1 coordinate 118,954, forward strand.
GCAAATTGATGACGACCGTCCGACCAATGTGGTTTTGATTACCGATGCCGTGACGAATCAAGGCTCGCTGGATCCTGCGGACTTCCATGCCTTGCTCAAACAACATGATGTGCGTCTATTCGGATTCTTAATGGGCAATAGTGCGAACTGGCCATTGATGCGTGCTATATGCGATGCCTCCGATGGATTCTATTCCAGCGTTTCCAATGCCGATGACATCGTGGGTAAGGTCCTGGTCGCTAAAGAAAAGATCGCTTATGAGTCCTTGCTGGATGTCGACGTCAAGATCGACGGTGTCCGTACCAGCGAACTGACTAAGGACTTTAGCGGCAAAGTATTTCGCGGACAGCAACTCGTCACCTTTGGTCGTTACGCACAAGGCGGTGAGGCTGAGTTGCGCTTGCAAGCTCGCAAAACCACTGGCGATTTGGATTACCAAAGCCGCATTCAGTTTCCGGAGCAGAGCGTCGAGTATCCTGAACTCGAACGTCTGTGGGCCATGAGCCGGATTGAGCAAATCGAATTGCTACAAAGCATCGGAAAAGTTTCCGGGCAGGAGTCCAAAGAGAGCATTCGCGACCTCGGGGTGGCCTATCAATTGGTGACTGACGAGACTTCGATGATCGTGATGGCTGAAGAGGGCTTTCAACGCCATGGTATCGAGCGTAACAATCAAGAGCGTATTGAACGCGAGCGAGTCGCACAATCACAACGCCAAACCAGTGTGAGTTCGACGCGTGTCGATAGCAAGCAACCCATGTTTAAAATGCCCGCTCCACGCATCGGCGGCGGTGGAGGCGGTGGCGGTGCCATGGGCTTGGAGGTGATTGGGATTATCGTATTCCTTGGAGCCGGCGCCTTATTGCGTCGTCGCTGAGTTTAGTTCTAACGTGCCCGCAGGGAGATCCTCTCCTTGCGGGTGCCTTCGGCGGGGAGAGCGTTTTGTTGGAGAATGTAGGACAGCCGCCCCGCCTGTCAGCAATGGGCAGGTGGTCGAGGCAGACAAGTGTCTGTCTTAGGTCGTAAGCCAATCTATTGAACTTATTTAAATGATGGACTTCGAGATATTTAATACCGTCCGACTGCGCGCTACGGTTTTAACGTCTTTTATCTGTATGAAAAAGCATCCTATACTTTCTCCTTTCGCTCGAAAGAGTGACGCTTTGGGGTGGGTTCTCTGTCTCTTGGTTCCCGCCTTGGCGTTCTTCTTTCTGCAAGATGCAGACGGCTTGCGTCTGACATCAGAGAGCTTCACTACTGGCGCATGGTATCAATTGTGGACGGGGCATTTACTGCATTTTACCTATGATCATTTTCTTTGGGACGCGGTGATGTTTGCCTTCCTAGCTTTGCTATTGTGGCGCGAAGAGAGGTGGTGCTTGTGGGCTTGGCTCTTATTGGTCGCTCCCTTGCTTTCGATTCTATTGTTCTATTTGGATCCTGCGCTCACAGAGTATCGCGGCCTGTCTGCCTTGGATAGTATGCTCTATGCTCGCGTCTGTTGCGGGCTCTGTAGCACCGGCGAGCGCTGGCAGCGTGTGCTCTTTGGCCTGCTGCCCTTGCTCGGGTTTTTAGGTAAAGTTCTCTTTGAACTTTTGACCGGCACCACTCTGTTCGTGAGCGACCTCGGTGTCGGCGTGGTGCCCTTGCCCCTTGCGCATTTGCTCGGCTTTCTGGCGGGTAGCCTCTGGGCGCTCTGGACCTATCGCCGCTTTATTTGCAGCAAACGCTTTCCGCGAGCCCTCATGCTTTCCGATTGACGATTTCTAGTCGACTGCGATGCTGTGTGAACGCACGTTTGGCTCATCTACAGGGCAATACGTATTATTCATCCATCAACGCTTCAGCTCTTATGAAACTATTACGCACATTTTCTCTGCTCTTACTGGCTGCACTCTTCTGTGTGGCTTGTAGCAAAGAAACTTCTGAGTAATTGAGACAACCGCGCATTCTACTTCTTATATGACTGTATCCAAATTATCACTATCTGTTGCTGCGGCAATGGTCGCTAGTATCACGAGTGCTTGGGCCGCATTGAGTGCTCCTCTGCTGACGCTCGATGTTAAAAATTACGAGAGCTTGACGGCAGATATCGGGCAAGTCGCAGATGTCGTGGGAGAGGATCCTGCTATGGTGCCCGCTCAACTCGAAGCGATGCTGGGGGCGGAAGTGATGGCCTTAGTGGATGCGAGCCAACCATGGCATTTGGCGGTTTGGATGGAATCGCTGATGCAGCCGCCTGTGTATGCCTTGGCATTGCCGATTGCTGATTTTGAGACTTTTGAAACGGCAATCCAAACGAGTTTCTTAGGCATGATGGGGGCGCAGTACATCGACGCCGGCGAGCGGGTTGTTGTGTTTGGGAGCAAGCCTGGCATTCCGGTCGCAGATTCTTGGGCCGCGCTGCTAGCAAGCTACGCCAACGCTCTGGTGTTGGAGCCTTCCGAAACTGTGCAGCTCAGCTTTAGTTTAAATGAGTCGATGCGCACGGCGGCAGTGGCGGGCCTCGCGATGGCTAAGGGGCAGATGATGGCTAGCATGGATGCGGCCGAGTTGGCCGATTCGGGGATTCCACCGGAGACGATGCAAGCGATGATGGAGAGCTATTTATCATTCTATATAAATATGCTGCGAGATTTAGATCGCATGGATTTGGGGATGAGTGTGGATGAGAATGATTGGAAGTTTGCGCTGGAGTTGACGCCGCTAGCGAATACGCCGAGCGCGCGATTTTTGGCTTCGCAAAATGTCGATATTTCAGATATAGCCAATGCCGTGGATTGGGACGCGGACATCGCAGTTGCGATGGGCATGGGGGCCTTGCCGGCAGAGTGGCAAACGAGTATGGAAGCATTTATGCAAGCAATGATGCCTCTCTACGGTTTGGAGGATGCCGCAGCTGCAGAATGGGTCGAGGTCACTCAGCGCTCACTGCCATTTAAGGGCGTGTATAGTATGGATTTTGCAGAGGGCATGAGCTTCTCCGGGTTTTATGAGATCTTACAGGGTTCGGCTGCTGAAGTTTACGAATCTTGGATCAGTCTGTGCGAGGGACTCGTGGTCGATGAGAGTGCGATGGTTGCTTATTATTCGGACATCGTGGTCAAGCGTGGCTACCGCTCCGAAGCGGGGCATCCAGTTGATTTCATGGAATTGACGGTGAATCCTGACCATCCTGCAATGGCTTCGCCTGAACAGGAGGAGGTCATGAATCAATTTTTTAAAGACGGGAAAATTGCCTACGAAATGTGTCTAATTGACGATCGTATCTATATGGGAACGCAGGGGGACTTGTCGTCTACTATCGCAGGTGCTTCGAGTTTGCCTGCGATCGAAATCAATGAGAAGACGCGCATCGCTGGCTCCATGAACTTTATTTCTTTAATGAAAATGGGAGCTAGTGTTGCTGGTGAGGACGCCGAGTTGGACTTGTCCGAAGTGGACACCGTGGGCAATCAGATCACTTTCAGCGCTGAAGTCGACAACAGCTTATTGATGAAAACTAAGTTGCCGCTTCAGCTGATAAAAGTGTTTCGTGAATTAGACGAAGCAGGTTCGCTTTAAGCCTTTAGGCTTATTTCGCGAAGGGGTAGTCGGTATAACCTTCTGCGCCACCTGCGTAAAAGTGATCTGTGCGGGGCTCATTCAGTGCGAGGCCTTGCTCGAAGCGGTGTACTAAATCAGGGTTGGCTATAAACTGCTGGCCCCATGCGACGGCATCGGCTTCACCCTTTGTGAGAAGTGTTTCCGCTGTGGCTTGATCCAATTGTTGGTTGGCGATAAAGACACCGCCAAAGCGCTCTTTGAGCTTGGGGCCGAGACGTGGCTCTTCTTGTGATTCGCGGGCAAAGATGAACGCGATGCCGCGTGCTTTCATGGCATCGGCGACATATCCGAATGTGGCTTCGGGATTGGAGTCGCCCATGTCGTGTGAATCGCAGCGTGGTGCAATGTGCAGGCCGACGCGATCGGGGCCCCATACGGATATCGCAGCATCAACGGCTTCGAGCATCAAGCGTGCGCGATTTTCTATCGGGCCGCCATATTCATCGGTCCGCTTATTGGTGGAATCTTGTAAAAATTGATCCAGCAGGTAGCCGTTGGCGCCGTGTAGTTCCACGCCATCGAAGCCGGCGAGTTTGGCATTTTCAGCGCCTTTGCGATAGGCTTCGACAATACCGGGAATCTCATCCAGTTCTAGGGCGCGCGGCGTTTCAAAGGCCTTGATCGGACGCACTAGGCTGACATGGCCCTCTGGAGCAATCGCGCTGGGGGCCACTGGAAGCGCCCCATCTAAATAGATCGGGTCCGAAATGCGGCCCACATGCCAGAGCTGTAAAACTATTTTTCCGCCCTTGGCGTGTACGGCCTCAGTGACCATCTTCCAGCCTGCGACTTGCTCGTCGGACCAGATGCCCGGTGTATCGGGGTAGCCGACCCCCATGGGGGTCACTGATGTGGCTTCACTTATAATTAATCCTGCGCTGGCGCGCTGTGCATAATACTCGGCCATTATCGCATTCGGCACGCGTCCTTCGCTGGCGCGGCAGCGGGTGAGCGGTGCCATGATCATACGATTGGCTAATTGCCATGCGCCGATTTGGATCGGGCTGAGGAGCTTGGATTCGGAGAGCTGAGCTGCTGTTGTCATAATTCTTATTGTTCTAGTTTGATCGAACAAGTGAGTCTTTTGTTTCAGAAGTCAATTAATAGTTCGCATTTTATCGAACAAGGGGCCTAGCCTGAATGAATGAAAGCCTACACGCATCCAGACCTCGATCAAGTTTCACTCCCGCAAGTGATGCAGGCGCTGTCAGATCCTTGTCGTATTTCGATCATGCAGGCGTTGATGGCGGAAGAGGAGCTCGCCTATAATGCACTGCCGGTTACAGTGGCCAAGGCTACGCTTTCGCATCACATGGCGGTGCTGCGAGATGCGGGGCTGATCTTAACTCGTGTGGAAGGCACCAAATGTCTCAACTCGGTGCGTATGGAAGCTTTCGAGGATTATTTCCCTGGCCTGCTGGAGCTGTTGAAGGCCGCCTGATGTGCGAGTAGGCTTGTTGTTGCAGAAAGCGCAGGTTCGCTGATTTGTGACTTTAATTTTTATGATGGGCTGATGTTTGACAGCATGCGCCGCTTTGTACCCACTGTTGGCGGACCATTGTAGATCAAACGAGGAAAGAATTTTGGGAACGCAGTCGCATATCTCCGACAAATTGAGTGAAAATCGCTGGCGCCTAGCTATTGAGTGCACAGAGGATGGTTTGTGGGATTGGAATGCCATGACCCACGAAGCATATTATTCGCCTCAGTGGAAGGCGATATTGGGCTACCAAGACCATGAGCTGGCGAATGATTTTGATGAGTGGAAAAGCCGCATCCACCCGGACGACTTGGCGAAGACGCTGGAGCTGATGAGTGAGCATGCGGAGGGGGAAACTGAATCCTATTTAAATGAATATCGGCTGCGCCATAAAGATGGTAGCTATCGATGGATTTTAGCTCGAGGCAAGGTGGCGGAACGGGACGAGGCTGGGCGTGCCTTACGCATCGTCGGCACGCACACGGATGTGACGGATCGCAAGGAAAGCGAGCAATCCAGACTGGATGCTGAAGAGCAACTTTGGAGTGCATTCGAACACGCGGCCAGTGGTATGGCTTTGGTGTCCGGGCAGGGGAGGTTTTTACGTATCAACGAGTCCTTTTCGCGAATTACGGGCTACTCTGTGCAAAAACTACTTTCGATTACTTTTCAAGATATCACCCACCCTGAGGATTTGGATCGTGATGTGGGATACCTGCAGCAGATGGTGGCGGGCGAAATTAAATACTACGAGCTAGAGAAGCGCTATTTTCATCAGCAAGGGCATATCATTTGGGTGAATCTCGCTGTATCTGTAGTGCCCCATGAGGACGGTAGCCCGAAGTATTTTATCGCTCAAATTCGAGACATCTGTGCGCAGAAGCAATACGAGGTCGAGCTACACGAAGCACGCGAGCGAGCTGAGGCCGCCGATCGGGCGAAAAGTAGTTTCCTTGCGATGATGAGTCACGAAATTCGCACGCCGATGAATGCGATTATCGGATACGCAGATATATTGACTGATTCAGTGGTGGATCCGGAGCAACGTGGATTTCTCGATACAATTACCAGCCACAGCGAACTGTTGCTTAATTTGATCAATGACATTCTCGACTTTTCTAAAATTGAAGCGGGCGAACTCACAGTGGAGACTCGCGCTTTTGATTTGTATCAGTGTTTGCAGGAAACCGTGCACTTATTGCGCCCACGGGCAGATGAAAATGAAATCGATTTGTTGGAGGACTTTGATCGTAGCCTGCCCCGCATGGTGCTTGGTGATGAATATCGCTTACGTCAGATCCTGATCAACTTACTTGGTAATGCGATCAAGTTTACCGAGCAGGGGAGTGTGACTGTGAAGGTTGCGGCCGATCGGGATACCGGACAAGTCGATCGGCTCGTTTGCTCGGTGAGTGATACCGGGATTGGTATGAGTGAGGCGCAGTTGCAAGAGTTGTTTCGTCCCTTCAGTCAGGCTGATAGCTCGACGACCCGGCGCTTTGGAGGCACTGGTTTGGGCTTGGCCATCTGCCGTAAACTGGTCGAGGCGATGGGCGGTGAAATCGAGGTTAGCAGCGAGCTGGGGCAGGGCAGCACGTTTAGTTTCCATCTCCCGTTGAGCGTGGTCGATGCGGACCCTGTAGATCCACGACATGTGGCCGATTACCGCGTTTTACAAGGCAAGCGTGTGCTGCTCTTGGATGCGAGAGGCAGCTTGCGTAAAGTTCTATCCTGTCAGTTGCGCAGATTGGGGCTCCTTGTCAGTGAGCACGGCAATATGATCAGTTTGTTGCAGGCGCAAAAAGAGGAAGCCTGCGATTTGATTATTTACGATTTAGCTGCAGATGCTGAAGGTTTAGAAGTGCTGGATCCGCTGCGCACTGCGGATGGTCAATTACCTGCGCCTTTGATTTTAGTCACTTCGTATGGTTGTCCCAGCGCTTGTCTGGACTTGCCCGTGCAGGTCTTGCAGAACCCGATCCGCCAATCCCAACTTTTAGATGCTTTAATGGAAACATTTGCGCAACATCCGACCACGGTGGTCGAACAGGAAGCTGGCTTTGCGGAGCGTCACCCAGGGCAGATTCTAGTGGCCGAAGATAACGCGGCCAATCGGGATGTGCTTGTGCGGCAGCTAAAGAAAATGGGCTATGAAACCGACTGTGTGCACGATGGAGAGCAATGTCTGGAAGCTTTGCGTCATAAACGTTACGATCTCGTGTTGATGGATCTGCAAATGCCGCGTCTCAACGGCCTGGATGCGACCCAGCGAATTCGTCAGGCGGAAGCGCAATTAATGGAGCATGCAACGCTGAAGATTCAGCCGCTGAAAATTGCGGCTGTGACTGCAGACGCGATTAAAGGCGATCGCGAACGTGCTTTGGCGGCAGGCATGGATGACTACATTTCTAAGCCCGTGCGCCCACATAGTCTGCGCGAGTTGCTGCGGCGGATGCTGTGATTTTCTTGCTTGAAAGCCGCTGCCAGCGCGACACTTTGAGCTGCTTTCCAAATTTTCCGCTATGTCTGAGATCTCAAAAGCCTACGAACCGAAAGAAGTTGAACAACGCTGGTATGCCAACTGGCTGGAAGCTGGATGCTTCAAAGCAGTGGCCGACGCGGAGCGTGAGCCGTATGCGATCATGATCCCGCCCCCGAATGTGACGGGGATGCTGCACATGGGCCACGTCTTGGACAATACCTTGCAGGACATCTTCGTGCGCCGCGCGCGTCTCGAAGGTAAGGCTGTGCTCTGGCAGCCGGGCACTGACCATGCCGGCATCGCCACGCAGACCAAGGTTGAAAAGCAGATTCGTGAGGCCACCGGCCAAACGAAATACGATCTGGGGCGGGAAGCTTTCTTGGATAAAGTCTGGGAGTTTCGTGAGCAGTCGGGCGGTGTCATTTTAAATCAATTACAGAAATTGGGTGCGTCCTGCGACTGGGACCGCACTAGTTTCACGCTCGACGAGGACTACAGTAAGGCCGTTTTGGATGCCTTTGTTAAGTTTTACGAACGCGGCTATATTTATCGTGGCAAGCGCATGGTTAACTGGTGCCCCGCCACCCACACCGCACTCTCGGACGAAGAGGTGAATATGAAGCCGCAGAATGGCTTCTTTTACAAAATGCGCTATGAGTTGGTCGAGGCCGATGGTGAGCGCACGCATTTGGAAATTTCCACCACGCGTCCGGAAACACTGATGGGGGACTCTGCGGTGGCGGTGCATCCTGAGGATGAGCGTTATAAGCATTTGATCGGTAAAACCGTCTGGCGCCCCTTCCCGAAGGCAGAAATTCCGATCATTGGCGACGAGTATGTCGACCGTGAGTTCGGCACCGGTTGCTTGAAGGTGACACCTGCGCACGATAAGAATGACTTCGAAATCGGGCAGCGTCACAATCTTGAAATGATCGAAGTGATCGATGCCCAAGGAAAGCTCAACGAGCTGGCGGGAGAAGAGTTTAACGGAATGGACCGCTTTAAGGCTCGCAAAGTCGCGGCGCAGAAGTTGGAAGACATGGGGCTCTTGATCGAGCGTGAGCCTTATGAAAACACGGTTGGATTCTCTGAACGTGGCGATGTGCCGATCGAGCCGCGTCTCTCGGAGCAGTGGTTCCTCAAGTATCCTAAGGTGGAAGAAGCGAAGCGTGCGGTCGAAAACGGCACCATCAAATTTCACCCGGATCGTTGGAAGAAGACTTACCTACATTGGCTCAATGGCATTCAGGACTGGTGCATCAGCCGCCAACTCTGGTGGGGCCACCGTATCCCGGTCTGGTACAAGAAAGGCTTCGAGCGCACGGAGCTTGATTTTGAAAATCCGGAGCACGTGCACGTATCGGTCGAAGGTCCCGCTGATCCTGAAAACTGGGAGCAGGAAGAGGACGTGCTCGATACCTGGGCTTCCTCATACCTCTGGCCAATGGCCAACCTTGGTTGGCCCGAGCCGACTGCGGAACAGCAAAAGGAACTCGATTTCTGGTACCCGACGTCCACCTTGGTCACTGGCTTCGACATCATTTTCTTCTGGGTGGCCCGCATGATTATGGCTGGCATCGAGCTTTACGGTGAGGATGCCAAGGACTTGTCCGACGAAGAGATCGCCAAGCGTATTCCGTTTAAGAATATCTTTATCCACGGCCTGATCCGTGATGAGAAGGGGCGTAAAATGTCGAAATCGCTCGGCAACTCGCCTGATCCGCTCGACTTGATCGCTAAGTATGGCGCCGACGGCCTACGCTTTGGTATCTGCAATATCGCGCCGTCGGGGTCGGATATTCTCTTCTCGGAAGAGCGTATTCAGATCGGCCGTAACTTCTGTAATAAGCTGTGGAACGCGGTGCGCTTCCGTCAAATGTCAGGCCCGATGGCTGACAATTCTAGCTTCGAAGCCATTATTAGCCGCATCCATTCGGACCTGTTCGACGATTACGATCACTGGATCCTGGGCCGTTTGCAGCAGGTAACTGCCGATGTCGAAAAGTGCTTTGCTAATTATGAAATCTCGCCACTCACACACCAGATTTACGCATTCTTCTGGGGCGATTTCTGTGATTGGTATGTGGAAGCTTCCAAGGGCAAACTCAAGGGCAGCGAAGAGCTGCGGGATAACTGCCTCGCCATTCAAGACTTGGTCATTCGCCAAGTGCTGCAACTTGCGAACCCGATCATTCCTCACATCACGGAAGAACTTTGGAAGGGCTTGGGCTACGATGAAGTGGTGCCCTACATTCAAAATACTACGCTGACGACGGCGTTGACGCTGGAAGAGCGCGTATCCGTGGATTTCGATTCCATCGAACGTGTGACTCAGCTGCAGGAGCTGATCTCGCAAGCACGTGCGCTTAAGGCGCAATACAACCTGGCTAGCAAGCGCGACGTCGCTGTGTTCTACGGTGCCGAAGGTGCCGCGGCCGCAGTGATCGCAGATAACGCCAGCCTGATTCAAACACTGGCGGGCTTGGGTACTTTAGATGCGATCGGCGATAAGTCTTCCGATGGCTTGCCTGCGGTGGTGACGCCGCTGGGCTCGCTCTACTTAGATCTGAGCAGCAGTATCGACGTCGAGGCCGAGAAAGCGCGCCTAACTAAGGAGCTGGAGAAGCTTAATAAGTTGGTCGCGGTCGGTGAAAATAAGTTGAAGAACCCGAAGTTTGTTGAAAGTGCCCCCGCGAAAGTGGTCGAAGGGGCTCGTAAGCAACTGGCGGAGACCACCGAAAAGCGCGATGAAACACTGCGCATTTTGGAGAGCTTGTAGACGCTGAAAACGCTCTTTCAAGAAAATCGTAAAACACTGGCTCTGGCACTGCCCATGATTGCTGGGCAGCTGAGTCAGATGCTGCTCGGCTTGGCCGATACTATGATGATCGGCCGAGTCGGCACCGTTGAGCTGGCGGCTGTGGCCTTTGTAAATTCGCTTTTCTTTTTGGGCTTCGCGCTCGCGAGTGGTCTCTTTGCGGCGGTTTCGGTGCGGGTTTCACACGCCTTTGGCAGTGCTCGGCCTGAGTCCATCAGCGGCTCGCTGCGGCATGGCTTGTTGCTGTCGCTGCTCTTTGGGCTCTTTCTCTCGCTGGCCTATCTCGGCTTGAGCTTTCGGCTCGACTGGTTTCGACAGCCGCCTGAAGTCACGGAATTGAGCGGCTCTTACTTTCGCTGGCTGGCGCTTTCTTATCTTCCGATGGTGCCGATGCTGACTTTGAAGAGCTTTTCCGAGGCGCTGAATAAGCCCTGGCCGGTGCTCTGGCTGATGCTGGGCACCGTGGTGCTGAATGTGTGGCTTAACTATCTGCTTATCTTTGGCAATGCCGGCTTGCCCGCCATGGGCTTGGATGGGGCCGGCTGTGCCACCTTCTTGGCGCGCTGCGCCGGCTTTGTGGCAGTATTTGTTTATATTTGTAAATCACCACAGATGCGTCCGCGCTTGCCCGCGCGCTGGTGCGCGCCTATCGATTGGTCGGTCGTCCGTTATCTAGTGAAATTAGGGCTGCCGATCTCCTTGCAAGTTTCTTTGGAGTTTGCGGTGTTTGCCGCCTGTTCACTGCTCATGGGGCAATTTGGCAGCACCACCTTGGCGGCGCATCAAATCGCTTTCACCTGTTCCTCGACTGCGTTCATGCTGCCCTTGGGCTTGTCCATGGCTTTGACCATTCGGGTGGGGCATGCTGTGGGCGCGCAGCAGTGGGTGAGTTGCCGTCGCATGATTTTGGGAGCACTCTTAATGATTACGGGCGCGATGTCGCTGACTGGCGCAGTGTTTGTTGGCTTTGGCAGTGAGCTGGCGGCGAGCTTTACGCTCGATCAAGATGTGGTACGTATGACCGCTGCCTTCTTAGTGGTGGTGGCGATTTATCAAGGTTTTGATGGGGTTCAAGTGATTAGTATGTCGGCGCTGCGGGGGATGCATGATGTCTATGTGCCGACTTGGATTAACTTCGGGAATTTCTTTTTGTTCGCGGTGCCACTCGGGATCGTGCTGGCCTTTTTTGTTGGTCTGGGCGGCATCGGCCTGTGGTATGGCGTGGCCACCGGAATGTGTGTGTCGGCGATTGTGCTTACGACACGGCTGCGGCTGATTCTAAGACGGCAGTCGGCGCCAACACCTAACAGTGAGCCGGTCAAAATATGACCTGTTGGTGCTGCTTGCGTTTTTCACTTAGCTGCACATTTACTCAGTGCGACATCCGCTATGAAAAAGATCCGTATCCACCACATCACAGAGTACACGTTTTCGACACCCGTGGAGTTGACGGAACACCGTCTACTGCTGCGCCCACGTGAGGGGCACGATATTCGGATACAATCATCGCGCCTGGATGTGAGCCCGCATGCCCAAACCAAGTGGTATCGCGATATTTACGGAAATTCGGTCGGGCTGTTGTCTTTAAAAGAGCGCGCCGATACACTCCGAATTGAGAGTGAAGTGGTTATTGAGCACTATGCCGAGCGCCCGCTGGACTTTGTGGTGGATCAACGTGCGGTGACCTTTCCATTCCCATTTGAGCCAGAAGATCGCTTGGATCTGTTGCCCTATTGTACGCATAACTGGCCCAACCATACCCAGCAGTTGAAGCAATGGGTTGCTCGCTTTTGGCAGCCGGGGCAATCGATCGAGACCTTTTTGCTGCTAGATCGTATGAATAAGGCCATCGTGTCTGACTTCGGCTACGGCATGCGCGAAGAGCCCGGTGTGCAAAATCCAAATGACACCTTGCGCTTGCGAACGGGGAGCTGCCGTGACTTTGCCGCTTTTTTTATCGAGGCCTGCCGCTATCTGGGGCTTGCCGCGCGCTTTGTGAGCGGGTATCTGCACAATCCTGGTTCCAATCAGCATGGCTCGACGCATGCCTGGTCCGAGGTGTATTTGCCAGGCGCTGGTTGGGTCGGATTTGATAATACCAGCGGCCTGGTTGCCGGCACCGAGCATATTGCCACCGCGGTACATCGCCACCCTGAGGCTGTGCCGCCAGTGGCGGGCTCCTATCTGAGTCAGCAGCCAATTGATTCGAGCCTACGGGTTACAGTTGACGTTTCTCAAATCTAACACAGGGGTTGGAGGGCTATGATCGATTCGTTGGAAGGTTACAGTTATGCTGCATTGGAACAAGTGCTGGCGGATGCCGGGGTCAACCCTGTGCATGCCAAGCCGCTCTTTGGTGCGGTGCAGCGTCGGCTGGTAACTGGTGATTTGAGCGCCGCCGAGGGGATTTTGCCGCCTGTGGCGCGTTGGTTGGATTCGGAGGGCGCGCCCACACTCTGTCCCACCGAGCAGACGGATTGCACCCCCAGTAGCGATGGTTTTACCGAGAAGTATCTCTTGCGCCTGGCCGATGGTGCTGAGGTGGAAGCAGTCCGTATGGGCTTCCCCGGGCGCTTTACCGCCTGTCTGAGTAGTCAGGTTGGCTGCGCGATGGGCTGCGTGTTTTGTGCCACCGGGCAGATGGGCTTTTCGCGGCATTTGACCGCGGGCGAAATCGTGGCGCAGGCACACCATGTGGAGCGCAGTTTGCGTGCGAGTCATGGGGAGCGCTTGCGTAACATCGTGATGATGGGCATGGGCGAGCCACTGCACAATTTTGAACCATTGATGGAAGCGCTGGGGATTTTAACCGACAACCGCGGCCTCAACATCGGCCCTGCACGTGTGGCCATCAGCACCGTCGGACATATTCCAGGCATTCAAAAGCTAGCTCGCCACCCCAAGCGCTATTCACTCGCGGTGAGCCTGCATGGCGCCAGCGATGAAGAGCGCGGTAAGCTGATCCCTGTGAATAAGAAGTGGCCACTGGCCGACCTGATCGAGGCCTGCCGTGAATATACCCAGATCAAACGGGCGCGGGTGTTCTTTGCGTGGACTTTGATCGGTGGCGTCAATGACACGGCGGATCACGCGCGACGCTTAGCCGAATTGCTGAAGGGCATCGATGCGCATGTGAACTTGATCCCGCTCAACGCGACCGAAGGCTACGAGGGGCAAGCGCCCGCAGAGACGAATGTGCGCGAGTTTCAGCAAATCATTCAAGACTCCGGCCTGCCCAGCACCGTGCGGCAACGCCGCGGCATCGACGTCGCCGCTGGCTGCGGTCAGCTCAAAGCTAAGCGTATAAAAAGGTAGGAGCCCCGCCTGCTCTGAGCGTATGAAAAGGTTGGAGTCCCGCCTTTAGGCGGTCTGAGTGGATCTCATTGCTAAAACCCGCTAAAACACCACGCTGCGAATCGCGAATTTTGGCTTATTTGTTTGGCATCAGAGAGGAATCATAATCGTCTGCCTGCATTATGAGAATGCACCGTATTTTGGCTCATGCAGCGACTGACATAATTAAAAGTGTTTTTCATGAACACAAAGTTTTAGACCGCTGCTTAGCCCAGGCCTTTGAAGCGAACCCGAAGTGGGGGAAGCGCGACCGTAGTTTCATCGCGGAAACATGCTTCGAAGTGGTTCGCTGGCGGCGGGCCTTGAGCTTTTTGGCGGATAGCGAGGATGTTGAGGCATTATGCGCGGCTCAATGGGGCCGCATGGGCTATGAGCTTCCGGATTGGTGGACCTATCATGGTGCCAGTGCCGATGAAATGACGTCGCGTGAGGCGGAGTTGCCACAGCAGGCTCGGGCGATTCGTGAATCGATACCAGATTGGTTGGACGTGCTAGGATTGGAAGAATTGGGCGCCAGTTGGGATTCCGAACTGGCGGCCTTGAACCAGCGCACTCGGGTCTATTTACGCGTCAATACTTTGAAAACCTCACGGCTGGCTGCTCAAGAGTGGCTTGCCAGCCAGAACATTGTGATCGAGGAAGTTTCGCATTTACCCGACGCATTGGCGCTGATGCCTGGCAAAACACTCGCCAAAAAATTTAGAATGGATGGACGGGTGGAGATTCAGGATGGAGGATCTCAGATGATCGCGCCGCTACTTGCGCCGCAAGCGGGGGAGTGCATCATCGATACCTGCGCAGGAGCCGGCGGGAAATCCTTGCACCTCGCTTCGCTCATGCAAAATCAAGGGCGCATTATCGCAATGGATGTGGTGCCGAGGAAATTGCGCGAGTTAGAAAAGCGCGCGCAGAGGGCGCACCCGAAGCACTGCATCGAGACGCATCGCATCGATGCGCAGACGATCGTTCGATATAAAGAAGTGGCGGACCGTCTTCTGATCGACGCACCTTGCTCAGGCCTAGGCACCTTGAAACGACAGCCCGATCTAAAGTGGCGCCTGCAACCAGAAACGATTAATAAAGTGAGAGCCATTCAAGCGGAGATTCTCAGCGACTACTCGAGCATGCTGAAGCCTGGTGGGCGACTTGTTTACGCCACTTGCTCCGTGCTGCCCTCTGAAAACCACGCAAACACCGCACGACTCCTAGAGCAAGGTGGCTTTCGCTTAGTTGAAGAGCACACGATCTCGCCGGCGACTTGTGGCTACGACGGCTTCTATGCGGCTGTGCTGACGAAAATATAATCAGGTTGGAGTCCCGCCTTTAGGCGGTTGCCGAGCAAAAGACCGCCTAAAGGCGAGACTCCAAGCTACGGCTGCGTTTGATTACACATCCCAATCTTCACCATAGCGATCGATCGGGTATTCCAGCCAATGCTGGGCAGCTTCTTCTTTGCCAACGGAGATCAAGTATTGGGCTGCGCTTGAATAGGGCCAATCTTGCCATTTATTCACATAGCCATGTTTGACTGGGTTATTGTGAATGTAGTTCAACGTCGCTTGGAAATGTCTCTCTGATTTTATCGCGGTTTCAGCTGAACCGTGAAATACTTTTTGGCCCTGTGTGCTATCTTCTTTGTTCCAGTTGAAAGATGTTCGGCCGTGAAACTTGCCCAATTCGATGCGTAGCTTAGCGATGTCGTTTGTTTCCAGTAAGACGTGGTAGTGGTTTGGAAGCACGGCATGCGCAAAGATACTATTGGAAAGCTTCTCCAATTCGAGTAACAGTGAGTTTTCGAATTCTGAAATTCGTTGAGCATTTTTGCCAATATGTGGTGCATGATCAAAGCATGCCGCCGTCACCATGAATCGTTTTTGGCTTGTTTTCCAGATTGGTGGACGTCGCCAGGATCCTCCGCGAAGTTGACGTTGAGAGAATATGGCCTGCCTTTCGGCTTCGGACATTTTTCTCCAGTCATACATGTTTTTTGGTGTATTGGTGGTTTGTTTAGGTTGGAGTCCCGCCTTTAGGCGGTTGCGTATGAAGGTCTTACCTCGGCGACCGCCTAAAGGCGGGACTCCAACCCTAACCACTGCTAGCCTTTACGTCGTTTTTGCACCGCAGTCGCCAGCTCTTCGAAGATCGCTTCAGTCGCAGGGAAGTCGATGCAGGCGTCGGTGATGCTTTGGCCGTAGGTGTTGTTCCCGCCGGTGCTGTAGTCTTGGCGACCCGCCACTAAGTGGCTCTCTAGCATCACTCCAGCGATACCGGTTTGGCCGGCTGCGATTTGCTCCGCGAGCACGTGGGCGACTTCGCTCTGGCGTGTGTAGTCCTTGTTGCTGTTGCCATGGCTGCAATCGACGATTAAATAAGGAGGCAGGTTAACGGCTGCGAGCTGCTCTAGAATTGGCTCGATCACATGGGCTTCGTAGTTGGGCCCCGTGCGGTTGCCGCCCCGCAAAATTAGGTGTCCATCAGGGTTACCTGTAGTTTGGAAAATGGCGGTCACACCTTGCTTGGTGACAGAGGGGAACCAGTGCGCTTGCCCCGCGGAGCGCACCGCGTCGATTGCGATTTGCACGTTGCCGCTGGTGCCATTTTTGAAACCGACGGGCATGGAGAGTCCGGATGCGAGCTCGCGGTGAACTTGACTTTCAGTGGTGCGCGCCCCGATTGCGGACCATGCAATCGCGTCGGCGATGAATTGCGGAATGATGGTGTCTAGAAATTCGGCTGCAGTCGGTAGGCCCAGTTCGCAGATGTCGACCAATAACTTGCGTCCGATGCGGAGGCCTTGATTAATTTCAAAGCTGCCATCAATCTCTGGATCATTGATTAAGCCTTTCCAACCCACCACAGTGCGTGGCTTTTCGAAGTAGGTGCGCATGATGATTTGCAGATCATCTTTATAGCGCTCACGCAAGGGGAGCAGACGCTCGGCGTATTCAACTGCAGCTTTAGGATCGTGAATGGAGCAGGGCCCGCAAATCACGCAAAGACGGTCGTCTTCACCGCGTAAAATGGCGCTGCTCTCCTGGCGGCCCTGTTCGACCACTGCCAGAGCAGCGTCGGAGAGTGGGATCTCTTCCACTAAAATGGCGGGTGGCAATAGGGGACGCGTTTGAGCGATGCGGGCGTTGTCGTGTACTTTGTTCATGGAAATAAATTTATTGAGGAATGACTTCCGATAGGCTGGTGATTAATAACATCAACAGACTGAAGGCGTTAAAAAACGCGTGAAACCAAATGGGCACTAGCAGGTTGCCGGACTTTTCGTAGGCACGAGCGAGCAGGACGCCGACGATGACCAGTGGCACAAAGGACATCAAATTAGCATGCATCATGGAAAAGACGCAGCCGCTCAGGATTTGCGCAGGAAGTCGAGTGGTCTGGCTTTTTAGAAAGCGATAGATGCAGCCACGAAATATGATTTCTTCTACTATCGGAGCTAATACGACTGCCATTAGCACTAGTAGGCCAATCGCTAGTGGATCGCCTCCTTTTTGAAAGAGTGTGATTAGCTCTTGCGGGGCAAAGGCATCAATCACGCCAGCAGCTTCTAGCACGTTTAAGAGCGCCGTGGATACCAGCGAGGCGATCCAAATCACTGGCAAAAACATTAAAAATAGTGGTAGCGCTTGTCGAAATGCCGCCCAGAGCGATAGATGAACTTTGTTGAGTCGGCTCGCATAGTGTCCTGGGTAGAAGCGACGTGCGCCGTAAAAAACGGCTAACATCGGTAGCTGTAGTAATAACACCGCCATCACCGCTAACCACGGAGTCAATTCCAGTGGCGCTTCGCTTTCACTGGGCGTGGTAAAGAATAAGGCCGCCGCCATACTCTGCACCAAGAACACCGAGATGATCATGGCGCAAATGAAAATCCCAAAATTGACCCAGCCGATCGACCACGCGGGCACGCCTGCTGGCTCGATAATGTCCTCGCGTGGTCGCTGAATGTGGCGAAACCACAGTGCAGCGCTACTGCCGAGTATACCTAAGATTAGTAGGGACGCGACAATGAGTGGCGCATCCACTTGTGTTTCAGTGGGCATCGTCTAGACCGTGATCGAGCTGCCGTCGAAGACTTGCTCGCCCCCGACGTAGGTTGCTTTGACAACACCCTTCAAAGTCTTGCCATGCCAAGGGCAGTTGCGCGACTTACTGAAAAACTTGTTGCTATCTACCGTCCATTCCTCATCGGGATCGAAGAGGCAAATATCCGCCGCGGCACCCACACTGAGCGTGCCTGCGTCGAGTTTGCACACTTCCGCACCTTTATGCGTCATTAGTGCGATCACCTCACTCAAGCCCAAATGCTTTCCATGGTAAAGCGTGGTTAAGCAGCTCGCCAGTGAGTTCTCCAAGCCGATCACTCCGAAGGGGGCGTAATCAAACTCTTGGTCTTTCTCTGTCGGTGAGTGGGGGGCGTGATCCGTCGCGATGCAGCTCAAGGTGCCATCGACCAAACCTTCAATCAGAGCCAATCGGTCCGCATCCGTGCGTAGGGGCGGATTCATTTTAAACACCGTATCGTAGTCGTGCAGGTCCGCATCCGTGAATTCTATGTGGTGAGGGCTGGCTTCGCCACTCACGCTGACCCCGCGATCAATCGCGCGGCGTAATAGATCGACCGATCGTGCGGAGCTTATGTGCTGCATATGAATGTGAGCTCCTGTCAGCTCCGCCAAAATGACATTGCGCGCCACGATGATGTCCTCCGCCGCCTTCGGCCAACCTTGCAGGCCCAGTCGCAGCGACCATTCACCCTCATTCATCATGGCGCCCTCGGTCAGGCTCGCATCCTGGCAGTGGTCCATGATCGGGAGATCAAACATTTGGGCGTACTCCACAGCGCGGCGCATAATCTCGTTGCTTTGCACGCATTTGCCATCATCAGTCATGGCCACTACGCCCGCCTTCTTGAGCTGTCCCGTGGGGGCCAGTTGTTCTCCTTGCATACCCACTGTCAAGCAGCCCGTCGGATATACGCGAATCACGGCTGCGCGTGCGACTTTATCCATGATACGTTGAATTGTGCCTGCATTATCGCAGACCGGCCCAGTGTTCGGCATACAGACCACCGAGGTAAAGCCGCCTGCCGCCGCCGCCTCGGTGCCGCTACGAATGTCTTCCTTGTGTGTTTGCCCCGGGTCGCGGAAGTGCACATGAATGTCCACCAAGCCCGGTGCAACCACCAGTCCCTTCGCATCCACGACGGTGGCTGCCGCTTGTTGAGCTTCGCTCAGACTGTCGACGATTTGGCCATCGACCGCATAAAGATCGCTGATGGCGTCACGTTTATTTGCCGGGTCGATCACACGACCATTCTGTATCCAAAGTATATTCATCAATTAGAAATTCAGGATTAATAATTTATTTCGGCAGTTCGATCGCTTGCTGATGGTAAGCACAGGAGCACAGATGTAAGATCGCCATACGCACGACAATCCCATTCGTGACCTGCTGTAAGATGACCGACTGTGACGAATCCGCCAGTTCAGAGTCGATCTCCACCCCGCGGTTAATTGGGCCCGGGTGCATAATAATCGCGCCTGGCTTGAGCCATTTCGCTCGATCCTTATTCAAGCCAAAAGAGCTGGTATACTCTCCGATCGAAGGGAAATGAGTTGCTGTCTGTCGCTCATGCTGAATACGTAGCAGCATCACCGCATCCGCATCCTCCAGCGCCGGTTTCAGATTGTGACACACCCGCACACCTGTGGCTTCAAAAGCTTTCGGCACCAGTGTGCTCGGGCCCGCGATGGTCACTTTCGCCCCCAGCTTTTGCAGGCAAATGATATTCGAGCGAGCCACGCGGCTGAACAAAATGTCGCCTAAAATCGTGATATTCTTACCATCCAGCGAGCCAAACTTTTCCAGCAAAGTAAAAGAGTCCAGCAGCGCTTGAGTCGGGTGAGCATGCGCGCCGTCGCCCGCGTTGATCACTGGAATGTCGACCACCTTGCTCAAGTAATTCGGGGCGCCCGAGGCCGAGTGGCGCATAATGATAATGTCCGCCTTGAGTGCTTCCATGTTGCGCGCTGTATCGCGCAGAGTTTCCCCCTTCGTCAGGCTACTTGCTGCGCCCGTCACCGTAATCGTGTCCGCGCTCAAGCGGCTGGCCGCCACCTCAAAGGCCAGCCGCGTGCGCGTGCTCGGCTCCAAGAACAGATTCACCACTGTGCGTCCGTTCAGGTAGGGTTGCTTCATGTTATCCGCCTCCATCGCCCGTTTAAAGGCAGTAGCGGCAGTAAAAATCGTTTCAATCTCAGCGCGGGAGAGAGGCTCCACATCGATCAGATCTTTTCGCTTCCAGGATAGGCTTTGGCTCATGAGTTATAATAAAATGCTCCGAGCTCGGAAATGTGCGCCGTCATCCAGAAAGGGCAACGAGAAATCGCCAGCTTTTCAATATGCATTCATACAAAGTAGGGACAGACTAAAAATAGTCGACTATGACGGGTATGTGTGATGCACTTGGGTGTATGAGGACGGGCAGACTTAAGCTGAGTGGTGTGGCTGCGAGTTACCATTGCATGACGCGCACGGTAAATGGGGAGCATTTGTTTAAAAACCGCGAGAAGGAGGTGCTGCGTAAAATGATTTGGCAAGTCGCGGACTTTTGTGGAGTGGAGGTGCTGACTTATTGTATCATGTCGAACCACTTCCATGTGCTGCTGCGGGTGGATGATCGGCAGCAGGTGTCTGACGCGGAGTTGCTGCGGCGGTACCAGGTTCTGTATCCGAAACCAACTAAATACCAGACGGCGTCTGTGATTCTGATGAGGAAGACACTGCTGTCGGGCGGTGAAGATGCGGATGTGATTCGTCGGCAGTTGCGAGCTCGGATGGGCGATGTTTCGCAGTTTATGAAGGCGCTGAAACAGCGTTTTTCTGTTTGGTACAATCGCTCACACCGGCGCTACGGTACCTTGTGGGCAGAGCGTTTCAAGTCGGTGCTGGTTGAGGGGAAGGGGAATCCACTGCAGACGATGGCTGCGTATATTGACCTAAATCCAGTTCGAGCGGGCTTGGTGGAGGATCCTAAGGATTACCGGTTCTGCGGCTATGCGGAAGCGGTGGCGGGCGTGGCCGAGGCGGAGTCGGGGCTGCTTCGTATTTGGAGCGATCATGCGGCTAAGCAGATTGATGCGGCTTTGCAGGCGCATCGTATGTTGATCTTTGGTAAGCATGCCGCGCGGGCAGGGGTGTCTGACATCTCACGTGAGCGGGCTTTGAAAGTGTTGGAACAGGAAGAAGGTGTGCTGCCTAAGGCAGCGGTCCTGCGCTGCCGAGTGCGTTATTTTAGCGACGGGGCGATTTTGGGCTCGGCGGAGTTTGTGCGTGGCTTTTCCAAAACATGGCAGGCGGAGCGCAGGCGCAAGTATCCGCCTAAAGTGAATGCGATGAAGGGGGCGGACTGGGGCGATTTGTCGGTGATCCAGGGACTGAGACGGCAGGTCTTTAGCTAAGTGGCTGGGGACTGCTTATAGTCGTAGGCCGAATTGTGCGCTGGCTAGGATGTCGAATGCTTTTTGACTGTGGTCGAGCAATTTGCCGAGATCGCGGAGGGTGAGCAGACTGAAGGTCATGCCGGATTCGTTAACCTGTATTAAGAGGTCCAATTGAGGTAACTTGAGCTCGAAGGCGCTGCCGTCGGGTTCGTAAGTCAGTGCGTCGGCCAGTTCGGGGATGTCTTCGATGGCGTCGATTTTGTCCTCTACCTGAACGGGCATGGCAAAATCGACCACTAGTTGATCGCAGTGATGGGTGAAGCAGGCGTGGAAGCGCTCGTCTGCGGCGATGGCATCCGTGTGCAAGGCGACAATCTCGGTGGTGAGGATGTAGTTCTTTGGATCCTCCGAGCATTGGTCGACGCGGATCTGTAGGTCGAAGTCGGGCGTTTTGATCCAGGCAAAGCCGTCCTCGCAACTGTAGTCGAACTCGCGCCGCTTGTAGCCGAACAGGCTGCGGATGTCGCCATAGAGTTGATCGGCGGCGGCTTTGACGTCGGCTTGGCCCACTTTGCGCACAAAGTTTTGTGCGGCATCGTTCTGGCTGTCGGGCACATGATGGTGCTTCTGGTAGCCGCCCAGTTTGCGGATGCGCCCGAGTGTAGAGCCGACGATTCGGCTCTGGTTGGCGGGACCTTCGACTGGTGGGTTTGTTTCGATGGGAGGCAGGTTGAACCTTGCCCTGTGGGAATTCAATATTTGATATTTCCTACTTTTCCCCTTTACAAGCGGGGCGGAAAACTATGGTTTCCTCCTTTTTTCCCAATTTCTCATGCAGAAAACACGCAAATCCATCGCAAAACGCTTCAAGAAGACAGGCACCGGTAAACTCCTGCGTCGTACGCCAGGGCACCGTCACCTTCTTCGCAATAAGAGTGTCAAGCAACGCCGCCGTGCAGGTAGCAGCAAACTCGTCGCTGACGGGCAACGCGCTAACCTGATCCGTGGCCTGCCTTTCGCTTAATATTGCTTAGATTACTTAAGTAACTAAAGAAACGTTTTAACAACTATAACTCACGCTAGCCGGGTAACATGAAAATGGGCGACCCGGCAGCGACCTAAACGAGAGATACCACAACATGCCTAGAGCCACTAATGGTCCCGCGACGCTTGCTCGTCGCAAAAAAGTTCTGAAAAAAGCCAGAGGCTATTTCGGAAATAAATCACGTCTTTTCCGCTACGCTAAAGACGCTGTCGATCGCGCAGAAGTTTACGCTTACCGCGACCGTCGCAAGAAGAAGACAGAGTTTCGTCAACTCTGGATCGTTCGTATCAACGCGATTTGCCGTAACAATGGCATCAACTATAGCCGTTTCATCCGTGGTATCAAAGCTGCGGGAATCGAAATGGATCGTAAGCAGCTTTCAGAGCTCGCGATTCATGACGAGGCTGCTTTCTTGACTCTGATCGAGAAGGCTAAAGAAGCCAACGCTGCTTAAGTTTTATTGCAGCGTTCGCGCAGGTAACTAGATTGCTTTTTTAAAGGCCGATTCCTATTGGGAATCGGCCTTTTTTTGATTCTGCTTGCGAGGAGTCTCGTCCGCATTTTCGCGAGTGTAGGATATTGGCTTCATTGTTTCATACTTGACTTGCCTGTTTTCATACTTTGAGTTATCAAAGTATGAATTTTAATAGATCTGTTCTATCTTGTTTGTCAGTTGTGTTGTGCAGTCTTGGGCTCGTGGCGTGCTCTGATTCTCCGCAGGGGGCGGAGTCTGCTGCGGGGGCCTCAATGTCTGCGGCGTCGTATCAGGTGGTGTGCACGGTGGGGATGATTACGGACATCGTGAGGAATGTTGCTGGTGACTATGCGCAGGTGGAAGGCATTATTGGTGAAGGGGTGGATCCACACCTGTATAAGCCGACCCGTGGTGATGTAGTTAAACTAAGTCAGGCAGATATTGTTTTTTACAATGGGCTATTGTTGGAGGGTAAGATGACAGATGTATTGGTGCGAGTCGCGACTACAGGTAAGCCAGTCAAGGCAGTCACAGAAGCGATTCTTGGTGATCGCGATTATATTCTCGATAAAGATGATGGTTCTGAGCATACGGATCCGCATGTCTGGATGGATGTGGGGGGCTGGTTACGTGCGGTGCCCGTAGTGGCTGAGACTTTGGCGGACTTTGATCTGGTGCATGCGGATGATTACCGGACCAACGCCGCTGCATATGTCGAAAAATTGGAAGCCTTGGACGCTTATGCCAAGCGCGCGATGGCGACGATTCCCGAAGGCCAACGGGTTTTGGTGACCGCGCACGACGCATTCCAGTATTTGGGGCGTGCCTATGGTATCGAGGTGCGTGGTATTCAGGGCGTCAGCACCGAATCGGAGGCAGGGGTGCGCGACTTAGAAGACTTGGTTGACTTTATCGTGGAGCGCGCGATTCCGGCAGTCTTTGTGGAGACCTCCGTCGCGGATAAGAATGTGCGAGCCTTGGTAGAGGGCGCTCGGGCACGCAGCCACAAGGTGGATGTCGGCGGTTCACTATACTCCGACGCGATGGGCGCGGCGGGCACTTATGAAGGAACTTATA
Source organism: Thalassobacterium maritimum (assembly GCF_031127805.1). Taxonomy (NCBI): domain Bacteria; kingdom Pseudomonadati; phylum Verrucomicrobiota; class Opitutia; order Puniceicoccales; family Coraliomargaritaceae; genus Thalassobacterium; species Thalassobacterium maritimum. The sequence continues at coordinate 142,748 of NZ_JARXHW010000005.1, forward strand.
TTGGGATGATTGATCACAATATAAGGACTATTGTGAATGCACTCGGAGGCTCTACTGATGGCTTTAAACAGTAGTTTTATTCGACTGGCATACTACTTGCCGTGCGCTTAGCTTACAATTTGATATGAACGTCGTCAGCAAAGAATTGTCGTCCCATTCCGAGTCATTGCCCGAGCTAAAGTCGCCGCTTGCGATTCGTGATCTTACGGTGGCTTATCATCGCAAGCCAGTGATTTGGGATATCGATCTTTCGATTCCGGAGGGCAAACTCGTGAGTATTGTAGGGCCCAATGGGGCGGGTAAGAGCACTTTGATCAAGGCCTGTTTAGATTTGATTCCGCGTTCATCGGGCGAGGTGATGATCTACGGGCAGTCCTATGAGAAGGAGCGCAAGCGTGTAGGCTATGTGCCGCAGCGCGAGAGTGTGGATTGGGATTTTCCGGTGAGTGCCTTGGATGTGGTGGCGATGGGGACCTATGGGCAGATCGGATGGTTTCGGCGTGTGAGTAAGCGAGCGAAAGCACTGTCGATGCAGGCACTGGAACGAGTTGGGCTCGGTGATTATGCGCATCGGCAGATCAGTCAACTTTCTGGAGGACAGCAGCAACGCACATTTCTGGCTCGCGCGCTGGTGCAGGATGCAGACATTTATTTTATGGATGAGCCTTTTGCTGCGGTGGATGCGGCGACCGAGCGAGCCATTGTTGAATTGCTCAAAGATCTGCAAAAGCGTGGGAAGACTGTTCTGGTGGTGCACCACGATTTAGCGACGGTGCCACAGTATTTTGATTGGACGGTTTTATTGAACATGCGGGTGGTGGCTGCAGGGCCGACAGAGGAAGTATTCACTCAGGAGAATTTGCGCCGGACCTATGGTGGTAAATTAACTTTGTTAACGCAGGCCGCGAACGAGGTGGTGCAGTCACGTTGATGCTTTAAAATGCCTGAACTTGCTGATATTTGGAACGTCCTCTTTTTGCGTGATTATAATACGCGCTTGGTGGTGATCTGTACCATTTTACTAGGTTGTGCCTGTGGTTTGATGGGTGGCTTCTTGCTTTTGCGTAAGCGCTCTTTGATGGGGGACACGCTCTCGCATGCGACACTGCCAGGGGTCGGTTTTGCCTTTATGCTGGCGGTCGCGATGGGGGGGGATGGTAAGTCCCTACCGATGCTTCTGACGGGGGCGGCGGTCACGGGAGTGATTGGTTGTTGGGCGGTTCTATTTATTCGGAATCAGACACGCATAAAAGATGATGCGGCGATGGGCATCGTATTGAGCGTATTTTTCGGTGCAGGGGTGGCTGTGCTGGGCATGATTCAGACGATGCCTGAGGGCAGTGCCGCGGGCTTGGAGTCTTTTATTTACGGGAAGACCGCTTCGATGGTGCTGAGTGATTTTCGGATTCTAGTTTTGGTCACGATTTGTGTGCTGAGCTGTTCCTTATTGTTATTTAAAGAATTTCGTTTGCTCTGTTTTGATGAGAGCTTTGCGGCTTCGTTGGGATGGCCGGTCAAAGTCTTGGATGTTATTTTGTTGGGATTGGTGACTGCGGTCACGGTGGCGGGGCTACAAGCAGTGGGCCTGATTTTGATTATTGCGTTTTTGATCACACCCGCGGCGGCGGCTCGCTTCTGGACAAATCAGCTCGACCGCATGTTATTGCTTTCGGTGTTGATCGGAGGCGCCAGTGGCTGGTTTGGCGCGAGTTTGAGTGCTTTTTATCCACGCTTGCCTGCGGGGGCAGTCATCGTGCTGGTAGCGGCGCTTTGTTTTTTGATCAGCATGTTGCTAGGTGTGGAGCGTGGCGTGTTAGTTCGTTGGCTACGCCAAACGCAGCTGCAGCATCGTATCGGGCGCCAACACTTGCTGCGGGCGCTCTACGAAATACTAGAAGCCAATCGTCAGAGGGGCGAGTTAGCGATTGTGGCGGTGCCTTTTCGGCAGATCCGTGGGCGTCGCACCTGGAGCGATCGCAGTTTGCGTGATTGTATTCGCCGTGCCTATGACGATGGCTTAGTTGAGATGCAGGTGAAGGAGGACACGATTCGGCTGACAGAGGCTGGTTTGGCTGAGGCGGCGCATGTGACACGCAATCATCGCCTGTGGGAACTTTATTTAATTGAATATGCGGATGTGGCCACCAGTCGTGTGGATCGGGATGCCGATATGGTCGAGCATGTGCTGGGAGAGAAAATGGTGGCTCGCTTAGAGAGCAAATTACAAACTTATCGCAGCGCGGGGAGTTTGGTGCCTGCGAGTCCGCACCCCATCGTTCCGGGCGATTAGCGGGGGCTGGTAATTAGGAATTAGGAGTGATGGAGTGGTATAGCATAGATACATGGATCGTGGTGGTCGGCGCTTTGGCGGCGGTGGCCTGTGCCTTGCTGGGGAATTTTCTGGTGTTGCGCAAAATGAGCATGATGGGCGATGCGATTAGTCATGCAGTTTTGCCGGGTCTAGCCATCGCTTTCTTGATTACGGAAGCGCGTGCCAGTTTGACCATGTTTATCGGTGCGGCAGTTGTGGGCGTGTTGACTGCCGTTTTTACTCAATGGATCAGTCGATTCGGTAAAGTCGATGAGGGAGCGTCGATGGGCATTGTATTTACATCGCTCTTCGCGGTGGGGCTCTTGCTGATTGTGCAAGCGGCCGACCACGTGGACCTAGACCCCGGCTGTGTGCTTTATGGCGCGATCGAGTTGACGCCTTTGGATGTGGTTTGGCGGCCTGTGCTCTTTGGCACAACTTTGGAAGTCCCGCGTGCTGCGCTGGTGCTCGCGGGTGTGACTTTGCTGAACGTCGGCTTTGTGGTGGCCTTCTTTAAGGAGTTGCGCATCTCATCCTTCGACCCCGAGTTAGCGACGACGATGGGGATTAACTCTAATTTGATGCACTACATGTTGATGACATTGGTGGCGGTGACAACGGTGGCGGCGTTTGAAGCGGTCGGTAGTATCATCGTGATTGCGATGTTGATTGTGCCCGCGGCCTCTGCGCATTTGTTAACGGATCGGCTTTGGCTGATGGTATTATTGAGTTGTGTATTTGCGATTTTGGCCGCGGTCTTGGGGCACTTGAGCGCTCTGATCGTGCCCGGCTGGTTCGGTTTTGCCGATACTTCCACCTCCGGTATGATGGCGGTGATGGCAGGCGTGCTCTTCGTCGTGGTTATGCTGAGCGCGCCGAAATACGGAATTTTGCTTAAGCACATCCGCAAGACGGAAGCGGTGCAGTGAATTTTATCCTTTGTAGGGAACCGTCGGCACACCTCTGATGCCGAGTCCGTCGATGACAAAGAGTTTGCCCGCATCAGGCTCCTCGAGGTCGGGCTTAATACCAGTGGTCACAAAGAGACGATCCATGTGCTTGCCACCAAAGGCGCATGCCGTGGTTTCGATGCAAGGCAGATCGACGCGTTGTAGCTCTTTGCCGGTGCTAGGATCGAAACGCACCACGCAACCACCATGGCAAAATGCGACCCAGAGCATGTCCTCGGCATCAATTGTCATACCATCAGGAGAGCTGGCATAGCCCTGTGCTGCGGTATCGATGGCCACGCGTGGATTGGAAATGTTGCCGCTGGCTTGATGGTAATCGTAGGCGCGGACTTGCTGCGTGGGGGTGTCGATGTAGTACATCGTCTTGGCGTCTACAGTCCAGCAGATGCCGTTGGAGTTGGTAATATCAGCGGCCTTGTGGCTGAGTGAGCCGTCGCAATCGAGGCAGTAGAGGTTGGCGCTGCCGGTGTTTTTGACCATGCTGATCGTGCCGGCCCAAAAGCGGCCCGCGGGGTCGCACTTACCATCGTTAAAGCGATTCTTGCCACGCAGTTCCGACTCTGGATCGGCCAGCGGTGTTTTATGCCCGTCGCGCAGATTATAACGAATGCAGCCACTGTCGCCCGCGTAGATGACTTCGTCCTCGTGCTCGGTCGGAACGACGGTTCCGATCAATTCGCCCACGTCCCATTGTGCTTCGTTGCCGCTTTCGGGATCGAGGCGAATGATCTTATGACCTTTAATATCTACGTAGAGCAGCTGATCGCCCCACCAGATCGGGCCTTCGCCCCATTGAGATACTTTGTTGCCGATGGTTTGTATTTTAGGAGTCGTCATGCTTGTTTGATGAGCCATTTTCTGGCTTGGGTCAACCGTAGGAAGCTATGTGAAAACTAGTCTTGTGCTTCTAGTTCGAAGCCATCCTTGCTGTCTTTCACGACCCAGCCTTGAGCGAGTAGGGCGTCGCGCAGTTCATCGGCCTTACCCCAGTCTTTCGCTTGTTTTGCCTCCCAGCGTTCTTGGGCGAGGGCGACAATTTCTTCCGGGGCGTCGACTTGTTTCGCTTCGACTGTGAAGAGTTCGAGCCCAAGTGCATAGAGCAGGCTGCCAAATGAGCGAAGCATTGAGCGAGCGCCTTCTGCGTCTAGCGAGGCTGCTGGATTCGAGCCGATGACTCCGAAGATGGCCCCTAAGCACGCGGCGGTATTGAGATTCTTGCGCAGGGCGTCCCAAGCTTTGCTCAAGCGGCCAAAGTCCTCGGGTGCGTCGGTGCTCACATAGTTTTTATTAAAACTGTCGCTTGATTCGCCCGTCTTGGCGAGTAGCGCCTCAGCAAAGCGTTCCAGACGTGTCAGCGCACTCTGGGAGGCGTGTAAGCCATCGAAGGTGAAGTTTAGTTGCTGACGATAGCTGCCTGCGATCAAAGTGTAGCGCACGATCATGGGGCTGAAGCCCCTTTCGCGTAGGTCGTCGAGTGTGTACAGATTACCCAGACTCTTCGACATCTTGGCGCCCTCGACCATCAAGTGAGCGCTGTGAAACCAGTGGCTGCAGAAGTCGTGCCCGTGTGCACATTCAGACTGTGCGATTTCGTTTTCGTGGTGGGGAAAGCAGAGATCGATGCCGCCACCGTGTAGGTCGATCGTTTCGCCGTCGAAGGCGCTGTCGACCATGGCCGAGCATTCCAAGTGCCAGCCCGGACGTCCTTCGCCCCAGGGGCTGGTCCAATAGTTAGCGCCGTCCTCAGGTTTGCGTGATTTCCAGAGCGCAAAGTCGGTGACCGATTCACGATCGTATTCGTCCGCATCGTTGAGTTCGCCAGCGGAGTTTTCATTCTGGGTCTTGAGCTCGCGCTGCTTCAGACGTGAGAGACGTCCGTAGTCTTCAAAGGAGCCGACGCGGAAATAGACGGAGCCGTCGTCGGTGGCATAAGCGTGGCCTTTTTCAATTAACTTTTCGACCAATGCAATTTGCTGAGGGATGTGAGCCACGGCGCTAGGCTCGATGCTGGGAGGGAGCATGTTGAGTGCGTTGCAATCCGCGTGGAACTTATCCGTCCAGTAGGCAGTGAATTCGACCAGACTTTTGCCTTCTTCTTGCGAGCGGCGGATCGTCTTATCGTCCAGGTCGGTGATATTGCGCACGTGTTTCACGGGCGTGCCATCGACTTCCAAGACCCGGCGCAGTGTGTCTTGGATCAGGAAGGTTCGGAAATTCCCAATATGCGCGGGGCCATAAACAGTGGGGCCACAGCAATAAAAACGCAGCGTATCACCGCTCGCAGGCGCGAGCTTTTGCACAGATCGACTAAGAGTATCATAGAGTTCGACGGACATGGCTGCCATGAATGGCAAAGTCCGAGCGAAAGTGAAGGTGAAAGTTCAATTCTGAGCGATTGAAGTTGGACTGGTGATTGAGATATCAGGTGACTTCCACTGCGGGCAGGGGTGGGGCCTTGCAAGACATGTTACACTTGCAGCATGCCTATTGACTACAGTCTCGCACCGCTCGATCTAACTCTGATCGGTCTGTATGCGCTCGTCGTGTTATGGATTGGTTGGCGCCTCGCTGGAAAACATCACTCGGCCGAGGATTATTTTTTGGCGGGACGCGGCATGCTCTGGCCATTGATTGGGATTTCGCTCTTCGCCTCTAATATTTCATCAACGACATTGATCGGTCTGGCGGGCGACGCCTACCACACCGGGATCTCGGTCTTTAATTATGAGTGGATGGCTTCGGTTGTTTTAGTTTTTTTCGCGATCTTCATCCTTCCATTCGTTTTGCGCGCACAGGTATTTACGCTGCCAGAGTTTTTAGAGCGCCGCTACGATGGGCGCATTCGCAGTTATTTCTCGGCACTAACTTTATTTCTTAACATTATCGTCGACACCGCAGGCAGCCTCTTCGCTGGCGGGTTGCTGCTGCAACTCGTATTTCCGCAATTGGACATGGGACTGACGATTGCAATTCTTGCGGTCGCAGCAGGGCTCTATACAATCGCTGGCGGGCTCGCCGCAGTGATTTACACAGACGTGATTCAAACGGTGCTATTGCTGATTGGCGCCGTGGTCATCACGGTCGTCGCCTTCGACAAGGTGGGTGGTTGGAGCGGGATGACTGCCGACCTCGACGCATCGCGCTTGAGTCTGATCCGGCCACTTGACGACGCGGGCGTCCCATGGCTCGGCTTAATCACCGGAGTGCCACTACTAGGCTTCTACTTTTGGTGTGCGAATCAATTTATGTTACAGCGGGTGTTAAGCGCCAAGAGTATCAACCATGGTCGCTGGGGTGTACTACTCGCAGCCGCTCTGAAATTGCCGGTGCTGTTTATCATGGTGCTGCCCGGCACTATGGCGATTCATCTCTATCCCGACCTTGCGCGACCCGATCTGGTCTATCCCACTCTAATGTTTGATCTGCTGCCGACCGGACTGTTGGGCTTAGTCATGGCAGGTTTTATTGCGGCGTTGATGTCGCAAATAGATTCCACCCTAAATGCTGCGTCGACTTTGGTTACGATGGACTTCGTGCACAAACGACGACCTGACTTGAACAGTGCGGCTCTGATGAAAGTCGGCCGTTGGGTGACGGGGATCTTTATGATTCTCGCGGCACTTTGGGCCCCACAAATTGAGAATTTCGCGTCTCTGTTTAAGTATCTGCAGATGGTGCTCTCTTACACCGTACCACCGATCTGCGCCGTCTATTTAGTGGGTGCGTTCTGGAGAGGTGCGAATGCTTCGGGTGCATGGCGGGCTGTTATTGTGGGCACGAGTGTGGGGGGACTTCTATTTGTGCTCAACGAAGTGCTAGGCCTGCTGGATTTGCATTTTCTCTACGTCGGTCCGCTATTATTTGTTGTGTCCACACTTACGCTCTGGCTGACGAGTCACGACACGCGGCCTCCACGCGAGGAGCAAATTGAGTTAGTGTGGACGCCCGCTTTCTACAAGCAGGAGAGCCGCGATTTGCAGAAATTGCCGATTTGGCAGAACTATCGTGTCTGGTCAGTTGCATTACTAATCGTAACGGGCGTGCTCGTCTTTTGCTTTGCCTAGCTGCGGTTTGAAGGAGGTTTTATTGTATGGATGCGAGCTTTAGCGCATTGCTTGTGATTCTAGCATCGTTTTTGCTTATGGGGCTCCATGCAATTCAACACCACAGGTTATCTAGATTTAAGAGATTAAAGGCACATCGTGATTCGCTACCAATACAAGCATCGTACACTACGTTTCGCAATTCGCAGGTTTATCACCTGCTTACCTGCATACTATGGTGGTTATTATCTAAGTATTCCACTGATGGGCGAAGTGTCGCATGTCGGTGGGTTGTGGGCCTTAATTTCCACATTGATCGTTCTACAGCCTAATCGAAAAGATGCCTGGCAGACCGCTTTATTGCGCATGGTGGGCACTTTTATCGGGGCGACTTTTGCGGCTGTTTATTTGAGTTTTTTGCCTTTTCACCCGCTGGGGATGTGCGCCACGATCGTTGCATCTGTGTTGGTCTGCGGTGGTTTCGGTGTGCCAAATTATGCGCGTTTGGCCTGTATCACGATTGCAATCATGATGGTTTCTACCGTGATTGATCCGCATATTACACCGCATATGAATGCATTGCTGCGCTTTTTAGAATCGGCGACTGGCACCTGTATTGCAGTTATTGTAACTGAGATTTGGCCCGAAGAAGATCCCGACCATAAGAAGCCCGGGAGCTTGCGGGTGCCGCTGTCGGATTTGAGTCGTAAGAAGAAGACGTCGCAGGACGAGTGAGTGTGGCTTTAGCAATAGACCATTACTATGGTCAGTACTAATCTGGCGAGTGCGACATAGATGCCACATTTGAAAATTTTCTAACTCGGCAAGAACATGAAAAATGAAGAGAGCTCGGCGAAAGAGTAATACCACTTCTAAGAATATATGATCTATAAGCTTGGGCTTTGCGTAGCCTCGAAACTCTGTTTCCATGCGTCGCCTTCGGCTATGCAGGACACAGTCGGGGGGGGGGCGATCGGCATCGCCCCGGTTCCGAGAACCGAGGTTACAAAAGACATATCTATTAGGACCAAACTTTTTGCGAATAGGTATAAAATCCATAATGCGAGCGTGGATCGAATTCAGCCTGATTTATTTTTATTATCATCGCACGTTCAAGGCTATGCTTTCTGACCCGCCTCCCAGGCCAAGCAAGCCTGTTTACGCGTTTCGCCCCAATGATAGCCGCCCAGCTGACCGTCGCTGCGTAAGACTCGATGGCAGGGGATCAGCCAAGCGATTGGGTTGGCACCTATGGCGGAGCCCACCGCTCGCCCGGCTTTAGGGCGGTCGATCCATTGTGCGACATCTGCATAACTGCACACATGACCAGGCGGAATTCGAAGCAGGGCTCGCCATACTTGAATTTGAAAATTGGTGCCTTGTAGGAAGAGGTGCAATGAGTTGGCAGAGCGCTTGGAGGAGTTAAAGATCGCCTGCATCGTTAGAGCGGTGCCCGCTTGATCTGCTCGTAAAACCGCAGCAGGCCATCGTTGTTGTAATTTTGAGAGTAGGCTCGCGGCGGATTCGTGCGTTAGGAATTCTAGGAAGCATACTCCCCGTTTCGTTGTTCCGATTAAGCACTCGCCGAAAGGCGTGGGATGTAGTCCGTAGCGGATCTCTAGTGACTCTCCGCGCGCTTTAAATTCGCCTGGAGTGACTGCCTCAATTGTGACAAACAGGTCGTGTAAGCGTCCTGGTCCTGAGAGCCCGGCTTCGTAGCTCGCAGTCAGCAAATCGGCCGAACGGGCCAATTGCGATTTCGCATGTTCGAGTGTTAGCAATTGAATGAAGCGCTTGGGACTGATGCCGGCCCATCGTGCAAATAAGCGCTGTAAATGATATTCGCTTAAGTGAATGGCTTGCGATAATTCTGCTAAGCTTGGCTGTTGCTTGGCATTTGCGCGTAGGTATTCAATGGCAGCCTCGATGCGTTGGTAATCGTTGAGCGGATCGCGTGAAATCGGCTTACCAGAATTTGCTGAAGAACCGATAGACATACAAAGAGCTGGCTGAAGATGAGGGGAGGTTTTTTCTGGGGGCGTTCTGGATGCCTCTCCATTGTTGCCGGGAAGTATTGAGAACTGTAGTTATCTGTATCATCCCAATACGATACAATTATTCATGCGGTTAAAAACACCCGATTCTTGCGAATTCGCTCTAGATTGAATCGTCGTGCGCAGCCGTAGCTGTCAGTAGTTCTTTATTATTATTTCTTGGGGCGCTTCTTACGTTTGGCAGGTTGAACTTTACGGCCCCTTTTCGCGGAGCTTTCCGCTTGTTCTTGATGGGTCTTTTTCCAGCGCTTCGCCTCTACGGCAAATTGGTTTAGTTTCTTCTGTTGTGATAGGTCGTAGTCCATTAATTGCCTTTGCTTGAGTATATTTTTAGGTGAGAAGCTACTTTGCTTGCTGGGATGCGTAGTATGGTTCTACTGTTTCGAGGTGCCCTTGCACGATTTTACTCACCGATTCGGCAGGCATCTTGCCTTTGTGCAGTTCGAAAATTGCTACTAGTAGTGCGAGCTCAATGTCCATTTTCTTAGGCGTGGTAGCCTTCATTTCTGCTAAGATGTCGAGTGCCTTCTTCTCAGCTTTTTTATAGTATTTGAAGTTTTCTTCATTTGGTGTCGTCATTAGCGTCACGATTGCCCGCGAAGGCGAGTAGTCAAGCGACTAGGTAGTGTTTTAAATTAAAATTTGATCCATACGAGGATTGCCGCGATGGCGACCATCGCGGCAAAGGTCGTCTGCAACTTTTCGAATCGCG
>NZ_JARXHW010000060.1:0-21487 GCF_031127805.1 Thalassobacterium maritimum
GGCGGCCGTTTTTGTCGGCGTGGGCGACGCGCACCAGGCGGTCGATGCGCTTGACTCTGGCAGCCAGGCGGCGGATGGCGGAGTCGCCGGCGCCGTCGCGGTAAAGGGCCAGCGGGCGCATGTGTTGCTCGACGAGTGGGAGCACTTCTTCGAAAATTTTCTTTTGGCGGGTGAGGCGCTCGAGAAAGGTTTTGGCGATCGGCACGCCGAGCACGTCGTGGCGGGGGCTGCGGATGCGGCCGTTGTCATCGGTGTAGGTGGTGTCAGGCTTGCCAAAGTCGTGGCAGAGCACGGCGAAGCCGACGACGAGGTCTTCCCATTCGTCGCCGATACGGTGGGCGGCATAGGCGTCGAGGCAGTGGCCGGTGTGGGTCCAGACATCGCCTTCCGGGTGCCATTGTGGCTCTTGTTCACAGCCGTCGAGGGCTGCTAGCTCTGGGAAATATTGTAGCCAATCGCAGTCTTTCAGGAAGTTCAGACCTTTGCGGATCTGTTGCCCTTTGAGGATGAGCTTTTTCCATTCCTCCCACAGGCGCTCCATTGGGAGGTGTTCGGGGGAGAGCTGGCGGCAGAGTGCGATGGTCTCGGGGGCGGCCGTCAGGTCGAAACGGGCGATGAATTGCATGCCACGCAGCACGCGCAGTGGGTCTTCGCTGAAGGCCTCGGAGACATGGCGTAAGCGACGCGCCTTAAGGTCGGGAATGCCATCGTAAGGGTCGAGCATGTCGCCAGTGAGCGGATCGCAGCTGATGGCGTTGATGGTGAAGTCGCGGCGTGAGGCGGCTTCCTCAGGCGACATGTGGGGATCACCTTCGACTTTAAAATCTGTGTGCTTGGGACCGATGCGGGACTCGCGGCGGGGCAGGGCGATGTCGATATCGAGCCCTTTGAGGATGAAGACACCAAAGGCACGCCCGACCGTGTCCAAGCGAAAGTGCGGCTTGAGTGCGGCTTCCACTGCGTCGGCATCGAGGCCATAGACTTCGATGTCGATATCCTTGGCGGGAATGCCGAGCAGCCCGTCGCGCACGCAGCCGCCGACCAAAAGTGCGCGGCCGCTGCCCTTTGTATCGCGCAAGATTTCAGCGACTTTAAGTAGAGCGGTTTTCTGTTTGTTTTGGATGTTGTCGAGGATGCTCAAAGGGAGTGGGCGTCTTTGACGCCAGTAGAAAGTGGAGAGTGGGGAGAGGTGCCTTCAGCACCAGTGGGAAGTGGAGAGTAGGGAGTGGAAAGTGGGAAGTTGAGTGGGGTGCCTTTGGCACCAGTGATGAGTTGCGAGTTATTTTAGTTTGTTGTTTAGGGCGTGGGTCATGCGTTTGATTTCGTTGGCGAGGTCTAGCGCTTCTTTGAGCTGGGGCTCCGTGATGTAATTTTGTATACTCATCGTAGTTACTTTCCACTTCTCGCTCCCAACTTTCTACTCCCGGCAATTCGTTTACCGAATTGTCGGGTCGCCCCAGTGGAGTTTGTCGCGGACGATGGCGAAGTGGGAGTGGTCGGGATGTTGCATGAGACGGAAACTGCGTTCGGCAACGGCGATCTCGATGGGAAAATTGTCAGCGGTGGCGAAGCGTACGCGGCCATCGATGGTGATGCGTGGACAGGGGCCTGGTTCGAGATGGGTGACGCTGATGCGCGAGGAATTATCGAAGATCACGGAGCGATTACCCAAGGTATGGGGGCAGATCGGAGTCATTGCGATGGCACTGACTTTGGGCCCGATAATTGGTCCACCAGCGGAGAGGTTATAGGCAGTCGAGCCAGTGGGGGTGGAAAAGATGAGGCCGTCGCAATGGTATTCGGAGACGGGGTTGCCGTTGGAGGATACTTGTAGGCGGATGAGGCCGCTGCCGTCGGTTTCTTTCAGCACGACGTCGTTGAGTCCTGAGATCGTTTCGCCGGCACGTGTGGTGCATTTGAGCACGGAGCGCTCTGCGATTTCGTAATGGCCTTGGATGAGTTGTGGCAGATCTCTGGCAGCTTCTTCGGCTGTGAAGGTGGCGAGGAAGCCTAGTTTGCCCATATTCACGCCGAGCACCGCGGAGCCTGATTCGAGGGCAGCATCGAGCACGCCGAGCAGAGTGCCGTCACCTCCGATTGCGCAGCAGAGATCTTGGCCCTTGAGGGCATCTGGCTGGAGCGGATACTCGCTACTAATGGTGGTTCGCACTCCTTCGCATTCGGCGATGCCTGCTAGGTAGCGAGCGGCTTCTTCGGCCCCGGGCTTGGTCGTATTGACCGCGAAGGTGATAGTTTGGATGGCTTGCATTGTAATTGCTTCGCTTGATTTCAGGAATGCGTATACCGTGGGCGGGCGGATATGGCTCGCAGGTATGTGTATTACCCTAGTTCGGTGGCTAGGCAGATCGTTTGCAAGTATTAATGGCTTGTCTGCGCTCGATGTAGCAGGAGCGTCAAACACTGTTCTATCGAGAGTCGCATGCCTGTGGGGCATCCCATTATCGGCCGCGGCCACCACCGCCAGGACCCCGACCACCGCCGCCACCTGGGCCGCCGCGGTTTTCGGCGTTTTCGAGGGTGGTGCGCTGCTCTTCAGTTAGTTCGGAGCTGTCGAGATATTCACTGAAGCTTTCGGTGTCTTGCTCCTTCCAAGTGGCGGCGACGCGCTCCATCATCCAGGTGCGTCGGCGATCGTCGTCTATGGACTCCGCCCAGGTCATGGCGCTTGCGGGGTCTTCCGCGGCGGCACTAAAGGTGTAGGTGATGACAGCGCGATCGAGCTCAGGGCTGGCTTCGAGGCTATTGAGCCATTCTGCGGAAGCGGCTAAATCGTAACGAGTCCATTCTTCGATGATGGATGCGCTGGCGCGCGCGATGGCGGGGTCGTCGGCATCCAAGCTGTCCAACCAGGCTGCGGCTTCGGCAGGGCTGCTCTCGGCCCACTCGCGGATGAGGGCATTTTTTAAATCAGCTGAAGCTTCGTCGCCGAGTGAGACGACATATTCCGCTGCGGCACTGGGGTCGAATTCGGCCCATTCGCTGACGAGGTCGCGGCGGAGGCGGTCTTTCATGTCGGGATCACTGACCAAGTCGACCGCGAGTTTGGCGGCTTCCAGGCCTCCGTTTTCAATTTGGGCTTCGAGCACTTCACCGAGTAGGCGATTTTTTAGGCGCGCATTTTCATCCATTGTGAGTGCTTGTTGAAAGGCGGCTTCCGGATTCGTCAATGCGTAGCCACGGTAGATCGCGGTCAGTTGAGAGGCGCGTGAGCGTGAGGGCTCGTTTTCTAGTGCAGTGGCGGCCCAGGCAATGGCAGCGGCGGGATCATTGCGGCCCCATACCTCGAGGATGGAAACGCGTGCGCTTTCGTAATCGCGCAAGGAGTCGATTTGAGTGGCCAGTTCCAGCGCAGCCATGGGTTCGGTTTCGGCGATCTGGCTGAGTAATTCGTTGATTAGTCGGGCGCGTTTGGGGTCCGACTTAGGCATGGCCAGGGCCTGAGTGAGTAGTTGACGGCTTTCCTCGGCGCTGAGTGTGGGAATCTCTCGCAGCATTTCTTCTAAAGAGAGTGCTTCGCCGTCGAAAAAGGCTTCCAGTTTATTGGCTTCTTCGGGCTCGGTGAGTGCTACAGTTTGAAAGCTCTGTTGCTGGGTGTTTTCGCGATTAGCCTGAGCGATCGGCGTTGTGGTGGAGGGATTGGAGGCCTCGTTGGCGCGTGATCCGACATAATATGCAGTCAGTAGGCTAACTGACCAGACTGTGACACCAAGTAGAACGGTAGATTTTTTCATAATTATTCGAGGGGAGCTTCAGATTAGAATCGCCATCATAAATGAATCGCAAGCTCTAGGCGAAAGTTTCAACTGCTTGGGGAATTTGCACTCTATCAGATTTTTGCTAGCTTATGGCTATGAATGACAATGCGACACAGACACAGACGATCCATGCTTATGCCGCGCAGCAGGCGGGCGGACCTTTAGAAAAATTTAGCTATGAAGTGGGGGATTTGAAGCCGGATGAGGTGGAAATTGATGTCTTGCACTGTGGCATCTGTCATAGCGATCTGAGTATGATCGATAATGAGTGGGGTATGTCGAAGTATCCCTTAGTTGCGGGGCATGAAGTGATCGGACGTGTCGCGGCGGTGGGGCCACAGGTCAGCCGACTGCAGCCTGGGATGACGGTGGGGCTGGGCTGGCATTCGGGCTATTGTGGGGAGTGTGCCTGTTGTCAGACAGGAGATCAGAATCTCTGTCAATCGGCGGAATCGACCATCGTCGCGCGGCATGGAGGCTTTGCGGATAAGGTGCGGGCGGATGCGGCCAGTGTGGTGGTGATCCCCGAGGGAATTGATTTAGCCGCTGCGGGACCTTTACTGTGTGGCGGCATTACCGTCTTTAACCCACTCGTGCAGTTTGATGTGCAACCGACTGACAAGGTCGCTGTGATTGGTATTGGTGGGCTCGGGCATCTCGCGTTGCAATTTCTCAATGCATGGGGCTGCGAGGTGACTGCGTTTACATCGAGTGAATCCAAGCGTCAGGAGGCGCTGGAATTGGGGGCGCATACGACGCTCAATTCGCGTGATGCTGCGGAGATCAAAGCTGCAGCCGGATCTTTTGATTTTATCATTTCGACGGTGAATGTGAAGTTGGACTGGAATTTGTATCTGAGCACATTGAAGCCCAAGGGACGGCTGCATTTCGTGGGAGCCACTTTGGAGCCATTGGAAGTGGGCGTGTTTTCCTTGATATCAGCCCAGCGCTCAATTTCGGGATCTCCCGTGGGGAGCCCGGCGACGATTGAGCAGATGTTGGATTTTGCGCGTCTGCATGAGATTCAACCCAAGGTGGAATCGTATCCAATGAGTGAGATCAATGAGGCTTTTGAACGCTTGAAGTCCGGGGATGCCCGCTACCGGATCGTGTTGTCGAATGCAGAGTCTTAATCGATTCGTATAATGTCTACTGGGCAGCCGGTGGCAGCTTGCTCCAGAGTGGCGCGGTCTTCGGCGAAGCCTTGAGCGTATTCAAATTGTGCATCACGGCGAGTCACTTGAGTGAGCTGCGCTTCGCCGTGCTCGTCCATCTGCCAATAACCGGGCGCGACTTCGGTGCAGAGGGCACAGCCGATACACTCTGGTTTTTTGTGGGCTATTTTGATGTAGGTCATACGGGATATCGTTATGAGACATGACAGGCGGGGCGCCTGTCTTACTTTGTGATGACTTCTTGTATTATGAAGAACTTGTCATTCCGGCGGACGCGTTGGTTGACTTTGAGGGCGAAGACGTCGCCGCTTTGGGCTTGGGGCACTTCACCGTCGTCGAGGCGTAAGCCCTCGATCTTGCCCTCGACCACTCCTGATGTCTCACCGATGATGACATACTCGTCGCCGACTTCGACTGCGCCGATGGCGCGAACTTCGGCCACGCCGATCTTTGAATAGTAGTGTGTGACTTCGCCGCGTAAAATTTTCTGATGGGTGGCCTTGGAGCCATAGGCATTGGACCAGCCTTGTTCGCGTCCGAGGTAGTAGCCGGAGGAGTGTCCGCGGTTGTAGACCTTTTTGAGCTCGATGATGAGTTGGTCGACGAAGGCTGGATTATAGCTGCCGTCTTGAATTGCAGTGAGTGCCTGGCGGTAGGCGCGGGTGACCAGTTTGACGTATTCCGGCGAGCGACCGCGGCCTTCAATCTTGAGTGTGTGCACGCCCGCTTCGACGACTTGGTCCAAAAACTCGATGGTGGAGATGTCGTTGGGCGAAAGGACGAAATTGTTATCGATTTTGAGTTCTTGGCCGCTCTCTTGGTCTTTGACGACGTAGCTCTTGCGGCAGTTCTGCACGCAGGCGCCACGGTTGGCGGAGGCGTTATCGGTGTAGAGCGACATGCCGCAGCGTCCGGATACAGCAATGCAGAGCGCGCCGTGTGCGAAGGCTTCGATTTCAACCAATCGTCCGGCCGGACCGCGCAAGTCGTGCTGGATGATTTGCTGATGGATTTTGCGAATCATCGATAGGTTGAGTTCTCGGGCCAGCACGATGCGGTCGCAGAATTGCGCATAGAATTTAAAGGACTCGAAGTTGGACACCGAGAGCTGGGTGGAGAGGTGGACTTCCAGTCCCAATTCACGCGCCTTTAGAATGCAGGCCATATCCGCTGCGATTACGGCATGCACCCCGTGTTGCTTGGCGGTTTCGAGCAACTTATAGCAGAGCTTTAAGTCGTGGTCGTAGAGGAGGGTGTTGAGTGTCAGGTAGCCGCGCACGCCTGCGGCGTGGCAGCGTTCCATGATCGTGGCCAAGTCGTCCACGTGAAAAGAGCGTCGCGAGCGGGCACGCATATTCAGCTGAGCCAAGCCGAAGTAAACGGCGTCGGCACCGGCATCGATGGCGGCTTGAAGGGAGGCATAGCAGCCTGCGGGAGCGAGAAGTTCTGTTTGCATAAATTTTTTTTGTAGTGGCGTGTCTTGTTACGTCCGCCGAACCAACGCGGGCGTGATAAATCACGATCCTACGTTTTTTGAGTTTGTCTACCGAGCCCTAGCCAAGCTAGGCCGAGTGTGACTAGCGAGCTGAGTGGCATGAGGATGGCAGCCATGAGTGGGTGCATGTGTCCGGCTAGGCAGATGCCGACTGCACTTATATTGTAGAGCACGGCGACTGTGAAGATGGTGGTGATGGTCAGGCGGCGGCTGGTGGCGACTTGGAAGAGCTGCGGGAGGCTGCGTAAGCTGCGGCCGAAAAAGAAAAAATCGGCGCTGGCTTCGAGGATGCTTTTATCGACTACGGGGGTGCCGCGGCAGATGGCTGCGTCGAATGCGAGGCTATCGTTGGCCCCATCGCCGATCATCAGTGCTTGCTGGGGCGCATGGGCTTCGATCCAGTTAGCTTTGTCGCGTGGGCTACACTGAGCTTTGCATTCGATGCCGAGTTGGGTGGCGATGGTTTGCACGCGCTCGGGCGCGTCGCCGCTGAGGATGGCTGTATCCATTTGCCGACTACGTATATGGTCGATGGCTTCACGGGCATCATCCCTCACGTCTTCTTGGAAGTGGAACCCTGCCACGAGTAAACCGTTTTGGCGCAGGCAAGTGTGTGGGCGGAGTGGCGAGCTTTCAGCTTGCTGGTACTCACTGCGACCAGCTGGAAGCTTGGCAGTCCGCCAATCAGGCTTGCCGAGGGTCCATTCGTTGCCGCCGGCGTCTTTCCACGCCACACCTTGACCGATGCTTTCCTCGACCAAGGCTGCGCTGTTGTCGCTGCGAAGCTTGGGGAATGCGGCCAGTAGTGCTTCGCGCAGCGAGCGTGCGATGGGGTGTCGGTTGTGCTCGACGAGCTGCTGAAGTGCTTGCGCAGCCAGTGGATCGAGCTCTTTGATCGCAGCTGTATTGAGTAGGCGTGGGATATCCATCGTCAGTGTGCCGGTTTTATCAAACACCACGGTGCGGACTTGACGCAGGCGCTCCCAGATCTGTGCGCTTTTGATAAACAGCCCACTGCGACGGAGGCGGGCATTAGCAAATTCGTCGCACATCGGCAGGGCGACGCCGAGCGCGCAGGGGCAGGAAACAATGAGCACGGAGATGAGCACTTGGGTGGACTTGAGCCAATCGCCGGATGTGAGTAGCCAGCTCAAGCTGCCGATGGCCGCGACCACCAGGACGGATGCGATATAATATTTTAGCACCGTCTGTAAGCGTCTTTCCTGAAAGCCATCTTCAGGGCGCTCCAGTAGCTGAGCCAGGAGGCTGTCGTCCCAAGCCTCGCGAGCGCGGAAGCGTAGGCTGTGTAAGCCGACGTTGATCGCGCCTGCCGGGGCGGTGCGATTCTGTGGCCACGTGACAGGGTCGGCTTCGCCATTGATCCATTCTAAGCTGAGGCTGCCTTGCGCATCCAAGGGATCGGCTGCGACAGGATTGATTTCGCCGGGCGCGACGCTGTATTGCAGTTGTGCGGTGATTTGACTGGCTGGAATACTTTGCCCGTCTTGGGCGCCACCGATGAGAGTCACATTGCGCGGGCCTGCTTTTTGGCGTTGCAGGTGCGAGCGGTTTTTTTCCAGCGCGTATTCCTGTAGCCAACGTCCCAGTAGCATGAGGAAGACGAAGGTGGCGACGAAATCAAAATAGATTAGGCTTACATAGCCGGTTGCCCAGCCCAGCAGGGAGCCGATGTAGCCCGCCAGTAAACCCGCAGCGATGGGCAGATCGATGTGCAGCACCCGGTTACGTGCGGCCTGCCATGCGCGTTGGATGAAGTAGCCGCCGCCGGTGATGAGGCTGAGGGTGGCAAAGGTCGCCCCCAGGAGTTGAAAGAGTGGGGCTAGAAAAAAGTCACCGCCCATGCCGAGATAGGCCGGCAGGGTAAACAGCATGGTGTTGAGGAGAAAGAAGCCGCAGAGCCCGAGACGGTGGATGATTTGACGACTGCCCGTATTCGCCTGAGGATCTTCAGTGTAGAGGGTGAGCCGATAACCGATTTTTTGGATTTCCTGTGCAAAGTCCGCCACATTGAAATGCCCGCGTTGCCAATACATCTCGATGGCGCTGGCACGTGGGTCGATTCGAACACGGGCACTGCCTGGTTGACGTTGGAAGATGGCTTCAATTAACCACACGCAACCGATACAGCTAATGCCTTCCAGACTGAAGCGAGTGTGCGCGACAGGCTTTTCGCAGTTGGCTTCGACGCGTTTGAGCTCAGCGATCAAGGGCGCGACCTCAGCTTCGGTGAATGCCTTGGAGCCGACGGGCGGCACCGCGGTGTTTCCCTTGAGTTCATAGAAACGAGTCAGGTCGTTTTCGCTCAGCACTTGCGCGACATATTCGCAGCCATGGCAGCAGTAGCTTTCCTTCGCCCGAGGAGTGAAGGGCGTGCCGCAGTGGGCACAAATAGCTTTGGTGGCGGTGGACATTTTCTCGTTGAGATCAGACGGATCGGTCTGATCCGGCCGATCATCTCTCGCTTTCGATTTCAATCGTTTCAACGGGATTTTCTTTAGCTATTTTGATCAGGATCGTCCATGCGATGATGACCAGAATGAAGGCGAGGGTCACAGGAATCCACAGGGACCAGGCAAATTTCTTTTTCTTGGGCGTGCTCATTTTGCTGCTGAGTGTTCTTTCCAAAGTCGTGCGTTGGGACCTAGGAATTCCGCTTCGCGAGTCATGATGACTGTCTCCCCATCAGGCGCGAGTAGAGAGAGCGTTAAGGGGAACTGTCCGCTGTAGTGCGCGCGTGGGACAGATATGATGACCGGGCGCACTTCTTCGCCCATGGGCGGCACAGTGATGCCGTCTTCGTTGCCTTCCATTGTATAGGTCTGGCCTTCAGCGGCGCTGATTATGCGATAGGTCTTGGTTTCGTTGGTCTTATTGATCACCCGCACCATGTATTGATTGCGCACGCCCGCATCGCTTAGGAAGTAGGGGGCGCCGGACATGCGCACGACATTCATATTAGCGCTGCGCAGTTGCATGGCGGAGAGTGTAAAGGCTGCTGCCCCGATGAGCATCAGTGCGGCGTAGATAAAAGTGCGTGGGCGTAAGTAGCGCCGCTTTTGGCCTGCGAGGCCATTTTGTGAGTCGTAGCGGATTAGACCTTTGGGACGGTTCAGCTTGGCCATGATTGTATCACAAGCGTCGATACAGTTGGCGCAGCCGATGCATTCCATTTGCAGGCCCTGGCGGATGTCGATGCCCGTGGGGCAGACCTGCACACAGCGGGTGCAATCCACGCAGTCGCCGATGTCTTTCTTTTTCGCTGAACCGCGGGGTTCGCCGCGCTTTTCATCGTAGCCGATAATGAGTGTGTCATCGTCGATCAAGGCGGATTGCAGGCGACCGTAAGGGCAGATGACCAGGCATAGCTGCTCGCGGAACCAGGCGAAATTGACGAAGATTATGCTGCTAGCGATGAAGACAAATAAGAAGGCGCCCCAGTGCTCTTTCGGGCTGCTCGTCATCCAGTGATAGAGCTCGGGAATCGAAATGAAGTAGGCGAGGAAGAGGTGCGCGATCAGCGCCGAGAAGGCGAAAAAGATGCCATTCTTTACGACACGTTTGATGATCTTTTCGTTATCCCATGCTTGCTTGTCCAATTTCTTGCGAGCAGCTGCGTCGCCCTCAATCCAGCGTTCGATACGGCGATAGACATGTTCCAAGAAGACCGTTTGCGGGCAGGCCCAACCACACCATACGCGACCGAGCAGTGCTGTGATGAAGAAGAGTGTGAAGCCCAGGCCCGTGATGAAGAAAAACGCCATCCACAGGTCTTGAGCTGCGAAGCTAAGGCCGAATAGGTGGAAGCGGCGATTGAGCACATCCAGGAACACGGCCGGGTGACCATTGATCGGTATCCATGGCAGGGATACGTAGATGCCGATCAGTAGCAGCGCGAAGATGCGACGGTAGGTGGTGAAGAAACCCTTAACGTCGGCTGGATGCAGAAACTTACGCGAACCATCCTGGTTGATGGTCGTTGGCGTGGCACGTGATGGCTGATTGGGCTTCATGATATGGGGTGAACATCGAACACCGAAGGTCCAATATCCAATTCTGAATGCAGAGCTTGTTTGAGAGGACTTATTCGATGTTCAATGTTCGGTGTTGAGTGTTCGATTTTTTTTTATGGCTTCAGCCCTGGGTTTTTGCTCAAGACAAAAGCGACCACTTCGGCGATACGCTTTTGGCCCAGTTGGCTCTCCCAGGCTTGCATGCCTTTTTCAGGCACGCCATGAGCAATCGTATTATAGATTTCGGAGGGGTTGGAGCCGTGCACCCACTCCTCGTCGACTAGGTTGAAGCCGATGCCGCCTTGTAGCTCCTTGCCATGACAGGCCACGCAGTTGGTCATGAAGGTGTTTTCACCCGCGCTGACGAATTGTGCGGTACCCGCCATCTCGAAGAAGAGATCGTCGTTGGTGACGTCGATCGAATTCGCCAGGCGCTTGGCCGCGACCGCTTGTAGTTGCGCTTCGAGCTCTTGGTGCGCGCTGCCGTTAAAACTGCGATCATCCAGCACCAGCCAATAAACAATGGAGAAGGCGATCACACTGAAGAGGATGCACAGCCACCAGAAGGGGAGGCGTTGATCATACTCCTGGATGCCGTCGACTACGTGGTCGCGCAGAATGACCCCTTCGGGCAGGTCCTCTTGTTTGACGAGGTGAGAGTCTTTATGGTCGTCTGTGCTCATTTGCTAGCTACTTGAGTGTTCGCGTTGTCTCCGTCTTCGAGCGGGAGGTTCTCCATGTGGTGAACGGTGGTCTTTTTAAGGAGCAAGGCTCGCACAACGATGGCGAGGAAGACGCCAAAGGTGAGCCAGAAGGAGATGAGTGGCACGATGCTGGTCCAATCGTCGTAGATGATTCGTTTAAACATGACTTTTAGAATTTGGAATTAGTAACTAATACTTACGAATGAGTGAATGGGCGGACTATTCTGCGGAATCGCCCGTTTCTGTGTAGGTGCCCAGTTTTTGTAGGTAGGCGATGAGGGCGACGATTTCGCGGTCAGGTTCGGTGAAGGCGCCCTTTTCGGCCAGGCGTTCGACGATGCCAGCGGCTTGTTCATCGACCTGGGCTTGGATTTCCTCTTCGGAGAGATCGATCGGGTAAGGCACCCCTAGCATGCGCATGGCATGGATTTTATTGGGCAATTGGCTGACCTTGATCGGCTTTTCGAAGAGCCATGGGTAGTTGGGCATGTTGGAGCCCGGTGAGATGTCACGCGGATTTAGCATGTGCCAGTAGTGCCAGTCGTCAGAGCGGTGGCTGCCTTCACGGGCGAGGTCAGGACCCGTGCGTTTGGAGCCCCATTGATAAGGGAAGTCGTAGATCGACTCGCCCAGGTGGGAGTAGCCGCCCCCTTGGCCACTGTTGCCATAGCGCATGACATCGGGCACCAGGGTGCGGATCATTTGTGAGTGGCAGTTATAGCAGCCTTCGCTGACGTAGATATCACGACCGGCGAGTTCGAGTGGTGTATAGGGCACTTGAATACGGCCTTCGATGTTGTCCGCGCGTTGCACAGTAACAGTCGGGATGATTTGGATCGCCCCACCGATGGCTGCCGCAATGATCGTCAAGACACTAAAGCCAAAGCTATGGCTGAGGAGCTCTTCGAACCAGTCGTTCCAGCTAGCCTTGGACACTTCAAAGTGGGCGATGGCCACAATGATAAAGACGATGGTCAAGAACATGCCAAAGATGAAGAGCGCTCCATTGCTGAAGATGGATAGGCAGACCGAGAAGATGATCAGGCCAGAGTAAATGACAGGAGCCGAGAGGAAGGTCGAGAAACGTTTGTCGGTGTCGGACTCAGTTTGAGTGGCGACTTCCACGGTGCCGTTGACAGCTTGACCACTGCGGGCGGTTTTCCAGATGTTGTAGGCCAGCATAAAGAAGCCGATCAAGTAGAGGCCGCCACCGATGGCGCGGAAGAGCATGACCGGGCGGATCGCTTGTAAGGTGTCCAGGAAATTAGGATACTGCAGGACGGTGCCGCCCTCTGTGGTGGCGTTGAGCATGAGGCCCTGTGTGATACCAGAGACCCACATCGAAGCCACGTAGAGTAGGATGCCCACCATGCCGAGCCAGAAGTGAGCGTTGGCCAATGTCGTGGAATAGAGTTTGGTATTCCACAGGCGTGGTGCCAGCCAGTAGAACATACCCGCAGCGAGGAATCCGTTCCAACCGAGGGTGCCGGCGTGCACGTGTCCGACGGTCCAGTCGGTATAGTGCGATAGGGCATTGACAGCTTTGATCGAAAGCAGGGGCCCTTCGAAGGTGGCCATGCCGTAGAAGGTGACGGCTGCGGCAAAGAATTTAATGATCGGGTCGGTCAGTAGCTTGTCCCATGCGCCCCGCAGGGTGAGCAGACCATTGAGCATGCCGGCCCAAGAGGGCGCCCATAGCATGAGTGAGAAAATCATGCCCAGTGATTGTAGCCACTCGGGCAGGGCAGTGTTGAGCAAGTGGTGCGGACCCGCCCAGATGTAGATGAATACCAGTGACCAGAAGTGGATGATCGACAGACGATAGGAGTAGACCGGACGATTCGCTGCCTTGGGCACGAAGTAATACATGATGCCCAGCATCGGTGTGGTGAGGAAGAACGCCACCGCGTTGTGCCCATACCACCACTGGACCAGCGCGTCTTGCACGCCTCCAAAGATCGGGTAGCTGTGAGTGAAGCTGGTTGGGATCGAGAGGTGATTGACCACATAAAGCATGGTGATCGTTACGATGGTCGCGATGTAGAACCAGAGCCCCACGTAGAGCGACTTCTCATTGCGCTTTGCCAGCGTCCAAAAGAAATTGGCGGCGAAGACCAGCCAGATGACAGCGACCAAAATGTTGATTGGCCAGATCAGTTCCGCGTATTCTTTACCCCGAGTGTAGCCCGCGGGCAGGGTGATGGCGGCGCAGACAATGATAAATTGCCAGCCCCAGAGGTTAATCTTGGTGAGCAGGTCGGATGCCATGCGCACACGGCAGAGTCGCTGAGTCGAGTAGTAGATGCCGGCAAACATCATATTACCCACGAAGGCGAAAATCGCAGCATTGGTATGCAGTGGACGTAGGCGTCCGAAAGTCAGGAACTCCACGCCCTCACTTTTGAGCCACCCGAATGTGATCCATTCGAGGAACTTTCCGTTCATTTGCCAGTAGTTCAATTGGGTGGCGATCAAGACGCCTGCGCCCATGCCGACCAGGCCCCAGAAAATGGAGGCGATCATGAACTTCCTTACGGAGTCGTCATCGTAGACGATAGTCGTGTTTTTTGTGTTGTTTGTATTCATCTGCGTTAAATGTAAGTCGTCGCTGTGAGTTTAGCGGTGGAGGGCATTTTTAGGGATTTCAGAGTCGAATGGGCGCAGGGCATCCTGCTCCGGAGAGCCGAGGCCCTGTGTGCGTCGTTCGCGAACGAAGAAGAGTAGAAAGAGCGAAGCGAGTAGTAGGCTCAGGAAGACGGTGAGTATGAGGACGTTCATGGAAGTATTAATTGTGTGCGACAAATGGGCAGTCGTTGCGGAAGGTTTTGTGTAGGCAGAGTTTGATTTCTTGATTGAAGAAAATGGAGAGCGCGTGGTTGATTAAATCTTGTGAGCATTCGCGATCGAGCAGGCTGAACTCGTGTTCCGCATCCCACTCATCGTCGAAGACAGACATAAAGGCGTGCAAGCCAGAGTCGTGTAGTTCCAGACAGACCCGTCCGCCGAAGCAGCGCTCGCGGCAGTCGCATGTGATGCCGAGAAACTTATTTAGATGGAGCACTCGAGGGTTTTTGCCTGCAGCAGGCCCGTTTTCTATCAAATCGAGAACTGCATCCAGCGCCTTGGTAAAGAACTCATAGGGCACAACGCCGCTTTCCTGCCCCTTCGATTCGATGGGGGCAGGTATTTCCACTTCAGTTAACCAGTTCTCAATGATTTGATCACGGTTATCACGAAGGTAGCTGACCAAGCGTGCATGCATGGCTTGATTATTACAGATCAGGGGCTAGGCTGTCTCAGCATATTGCGCATAAGACTGCGCATATTCTGCAAAAAACACTTTTTTCTCCTGATATGCTCACCGAAACCTGTCATTCCGATTCTGATTCAACCTGCGCGCCCAGTGGTGCAGGTCGTTCTGTGGTCGACCGGTTGAGTGAATCGCAACTCTATCGAGACTACGAGCAGGCCTTTCGAGCGGCCACCGGGCTGCCCTTGGCGATTCGTCCGGTAAAGGCCTATGAGAATGCATTGAAGAGTCGCGAGGGCGGGAACCCATTTTGCATGTTGCTGGCGCAGACCAATGCCGGTTGTGCGAATTGCATTAAGATGCAGGCCGACTTGGAGCAGAAGGCCGGCATGGAGCCTAAATCGCTGCATTGTTTTGCCGGGCTATGCGATAGTGCCGTGCCAATTCGGGTCGGCGGTGAGTTGATTGCATTCCTGCAGACCGGGCAAATTCTCTTACACCAACCGAATCAGCAGGAGTTTTCTCGCACCACCAAGCAGTTGCTCGCTTGGGGGAGTGAGGTGAATTTAAAGGCCTTGGAAGAAGCTTATTTTCAGACCAAGGTCTTCAATCCAGAGCAGTACGATGCCATGTTGCGGCTGTTGTCGACCTTTGCTGAGCACCTCGCGACTATCAGTAATAGTATCGAGCCCGAGCAGTCGCTCGCCGCGGCCGATCCAGAAGATCAAGTGGTGAGCCGCGCCAAGAAATATATCAGCGAGCGCTTCAATGAGCGGATCAGCTTGGACGAAGCCGCGCAGGCCGTGAATGCCAGCACGCGTCATTTTTGCAAGGTGTTCAAGCAAGCCACAGGCATTACTTTTACCGATTATTTGGCGCGCACCCGCGTGGAGAAGGCCAAGCACCTATTGCAAAATCCGCATCTCCGCGTGAGCGAGATTGCCTTTGAGACAGGTTTCGACTCCATTTCGCAGTTCAATCGTTCCTTTAAGCGTATTGCCGGCATGTCGCCGACTCAGTTTCGTAGCGAGGCTTAGTGGCTGCTTTAGAGCGCTTTGGATCTTAAAGATGGGTGGCTGCTATTTTAGCCACTGTTTCCAGTTGTTACGATAGGCTTCGACATTACGCCAATCGACGATTCGGGGAGTGGTGCGCATAATGGGCTTTTCAGGTGATTGGCCATTGTGCAGCTTTTCTATCATAGTTGTGACACTCTGTACTCCCCATTGGTAATAGGGGTGCACTACCAGTGCATCGAGGTAGCCTTGGTCCACATACATAAAAGCCGAGGGTGAAGATTGGATCGCGACCACGGGGAGCTCATGAGGCTTCCAAGGTAGGGCAGGCATGCCCAGTAGCGGCCAATCCTCTAAAAAGACCCATCCCTTGATCAAATCGTTGCGATCAGCCTCTTCTGCGGCAACGATCGCGGCTATGGCGGATTGGTAATCGGGTGCTGTCGTGATGGTGCTTTCAATACGACGGTAGCTGAGCACTTCACGTAGGCCTTGCATTCGCTGCTGCAGTTCTGGGCTAGGATCATCGCTGGTCAGTATGGCTACGCGCCCTTTAGTGGGTAGTTTTTTTAAGATCTCGCGCCCCGCCATGCGCCCAGCTTCTACTTCATCCGCTAGCACCGATGCAAGTACGGGAATTTCTGGCAGTTGAGTTTCAAAATACACCAGCTCTTCTCCTTGCTCTAGGGCAAACTCGATCGATGCGCGCACGGTTTCGCTGTCTTGGGGGCTGATGATGAGTCCGTCAGCGTCCTCAATGAAAAGTTCGGCCAATGAGGTCACTTGGCTGCCTCCTTGCGCTTGGTTGGGTGTTAAAATCACCAGTTCTACATCGATGGAATATTTACGACTCAGTTCTAAGGTGGCTGCTTGAGCTCCTTCGTGTGCGGCTTGGTAAATGGCATCTTCCTGGTCACGCCCGATTATACCAATTTTATATTCGCCCAAGAGTTCGCGGTTTTGCGCCGAGAGAGCGGTGCCCCATAAGGCTAGGGCTAAAATGGAGAGTCGTTGCAGCATAAGTTAAGCAGAGTAGGAATGTATGTAGACAGTTGGCAATTGGTTTTGTTCAAGCAGACATACGATCGTGTTGATCCTATGTGTAAGGCATGGATGCCACTTTAGTGGCCTGCCAGTGCGTGCTTCATTTGCGCCAAGCTTTCGGCCAGCCCTCCTTCGCGACTGTGGCGTCGCCATTCGCTGGCGAAGTCTTCCATCAATGTGGCTTGATCTTCGCTAAGAGCGGATCTGAGGCAACGCTCGAGGCTTGTACGGTTGAGGCGTAGCGCGAGCTCGATCTCGGGGGCTAGGCCGTTGCTCGAAATTGCATTCATGGCATGGCTGCAAATTTGTAGCTCTTCTTCGTTGGTTAGGGGCAATATGGCATTGGCTAACTCGTTGTGGCTGGCAAAGAAAGCACTGTGGAGCATACTGTTGGGTGGGGCGGGTTGTGGCAGCATTCCGTCAATGCGGCCGAGTGCACAGAGTGCTGCGCCGTTACCGGAAGTTTGTTTAGCGAAGAATACACGGTCGATGGTAGCAGCAAGTTCGGCCTCGCTGAGTGCTTGGCCATGACAGGCAGCTGCAGCGACAACGAGAGACGGGTAGAGCGTGACCCATGGTTGATGGTGCCCATTGTCGCCCCACGCGGTCAGTAGTAGACCGCGGGCACCATGGGCGCGGCCCTGTTCGGCTGCGAGTTGAATATTGGCTTCCGCCACATCGAGACGGCCGGAGAACGAGTTCCAATTGCCCGCGCCAGGCGCTACGTAGAATTGATCACGAAAGCCAGCTTCGAGGACGGTCTGGCATTGCTTTTCAAAAGGAGAGTCGGCCTCGTAGCCCCAAATGACTGGAATTACATTTTTAGGGAGTTCTGGAACCAAGTCGGGGCGTTCCATAATGATGTCGGCCCAAAATTGTGGGGTCTTTCCATGTTTGTTTGTCAAGGCGAAGAGTTGGTTCATGAACTCGAGATAGACTCGGTGCTTTCCTTCGCTTTGAACGCGAGGGGCGCTGCGGCCTTTGCCGAGTTCCCATGGCTCGTCGCCGCCGATGTGTAATTGTTGTGATGTGAAATGAGGTAAAAGCTCTTGGTAGAGCGTATCCATAAATTTGGCACTGTTTGAGTCGGGGTAGAGGGTACTACCAAACTCTCGCCAGCCCGACCATGGGTGTTCGAAACCATCAGGGCATTCTGCCAGTGGCTTGTAGGCTTCATGGCGCAGCCAGCGCTCCATGTGACCGAAAGAGTTTTGATTGGGTACCAGCTCGATGCCTCGCTCAGAACAGTAGATGTCCAGCGCACGAATTTCTGCGCCAGTCATGGGAGAGGCGTTTCGCCATACTGTTTCGTGCTCGGTGTAGGCAAAAGTGTGCTCTGTGTAGAGTTGCAGTTCGTTATACTGCAGAGTCGCCAGCGCGTCGACTAAGTGATAGAGAGTAGACATCGTGGGCACACGGTTGCGACTGATGTCGAGCATCAGCCCGCGACGTTCAAAGAGGGGAGTCGAGTGGAAAGTCATTTCGCACAAGAATGATTGTGAGCGGGATGTAATTACAAGCTTCGCGTGGTCCTTTTAATGCACAAAAAAAGCGGCCGCCTATCGGCGACCGCTTTGGAGAATTTTGCAATGTCATGCGTGCGGCTCGGGCCGCTCACATGATTATTCTGCAGCTTTTTCTTCGCTGGATTCTTCAGCTGCTTCGGGGGCTTCCTCTTCGGCAGCTTCCTTAGCTTCTTCGAGTGCAGCCTTGCGGGAGAGGCGAACCTTGCCCTTTTCAACGCCGATGCATTTGACGACCATTTCGTCGCCCAGCTTGCAGATGTCTTCGGTCTTTTTGACGCGGAAGTCAGCCAGCTCGGAGATGTGCACCAAACCTTCTTTACCAGGTAGGCATTCGACGAATGCGCCGAAGTCCTTTACGCCGCGAACGATGCCACGGTAGGTCTTGCCGACTTCGATTTCAGCGGTGCAGGCATCGACTTCCATGATCGCGCGGTCCATGGATTCTTTGTCGGTTGCGAAGATGAGCACTTGGCCTTCGTCGTTGATGTCGACTTGGGCGCCGGAAACTTCAGTGATGCGGCGGATGTTTTTACCACCGGGGCCGATGAGAGCACCGATCTTCTCGGGAGAGATCTTGATGGTGTGGATGCGTGGTGCGTGCTCACGCAGATCCTTGCGGGACTCAGGCATGTGCTCGGACATGATCGCGAGGATCTTCATACGAGCGTCGCGGTTTTGCTTGATCGCTTCGAGTGTGATGTCGAAGGGCAGGCCGCTGATCTTGAGGTCGAGTTGGAAGCCTGTGATACCGTCTGGAGTACCAGCAATCTTGAAGTCCATGTCACCGAAGTGGTCTTCTGCACCGAGGATGTCGGTCAGGATGACGCTCTTAGTGATCTTGCCGTTTTCGTCCTTTTCAGTCACGAGACCAGTGGAGATACCCGCACAAGGTGCGGTGATCGGCACACCAGCATCCATGAGAGACAAGCAACCACCACAGATGGAAGCCATCGAAGTGGAGCCGTTCGAGCTCATCACTTCAGACACTACGCGGATGGCGTATGGGAACTCGTCTTCTGGAGGAAGGATCGGCAGGAGTGAACGCTCTGCAAGGGCACCGTGACCGATTTCGCGGCGACCGGTGAATCCGAAACGACCCGCTTCACCCGTGGAGAACGGAGGGAAGTTGTAGTGCAGGATGAAAGACTTGCTAGTGGCGCCGCCAGTAAGACCGTCGATGTCTTGTGTGTCACGGCTGGTGCCGAGTGTCGAGATGACGAGGGCTTGTGTTTCACCGCGGTTGAAGATTGCGGAACCGTGCACGCGTGGTAGCACGCCTGACTCGCAAGAAATGGTGCGAAGGTCCTTTGCACCGCGACCATCGACACGCTTGCCTGTGTCCAGGATGTTTTGACGGTAGAGCTTTTCTTGGATTTCGTCGAAAGCGCGAGCGACGTCGTCGCCCTTTACGTTTTCAGCGCCAAGCTTGGCTTCAAGAGCTGCAGTGGTTTCCTTGGCGATCGCTTCGATCGCAAGCTTGCGCTCGGTGTAGCTATCGTGGCCGAGGGCTTCCTTCACCTTGTCAGCGGCGTGTTCTTCGCAGAAGTCAGTGACTTCCTTAGGAGTCAGCACGAGTGGGAATTCCTTCTTTTCCTTGCCGGCTAGCTTCGCGAGCTCACGTTGAGCGGCGATGATGGGCTGGATGGCCTTTTGGCCGTATTCAAGAGCTTCGTAGAAACGCTCGTCGGAGATGAACTCAGCAGAACCTTCGATCATCAACATTTCGGTTTCGGAGCCGACGTAGATGAGGTCGAGGTCGGAATCGAGCATCTCATCGTGGTTCGGGTTGGTGACGAATTCGCCATCAATTTGACCGACGCGCACACAGCCAACAGGGCCATTCCAAGGGATGTCGGAGATTAGAGTGGCAGCAGATGCGGCGTTGACCATGAGCACATCCGGCTCGTTGAGTTGGTCAGTGGAGAGCAGCAGGCCGATGACTTGAACTTCGTTCATGAAGCCCTTCGGGAAAAGCGGGCGAAGGGGACGGTCGCAGAGGCGAGATGTCAGGATTTCCTTCTCAGAAGGCTTGCCTTCACGTTTGAAGTAGCCACCTGGGAATTTACCACCTGCGGAGAATTTCTCGCGGTAGTCCACAGTCAGGGGGAAAAAGTCTTGTCCGGGGCGGAGTGCGGAAGCTGCGGTGGCTGAAACGAAGAGTTCAGTTTCGCCGGAGCGGATGGTCACAGCGCCACTTGCGAGGCCTGCGAGGGTACCTGTTGCGAACTCGATATCGAGCCCTTCAACTTTTACGTTATGTTTTTGTTTCATATCTTTGTCTTGTTTTTGCTTTATGCATTCAAAACGACAGTTCTGGGGTCGGACCTTACTTTGTCGCTCGCGGCTCGAATCGGTCGAGTCGCTCGGATGAAAAATGGGGGAGGCACTTCGAACATCGAACGTTCAACGTCCAATATTGAATTATGATTGTGGTGAGGTATGTGACCTTCAGCTCTTAATCTGACTCCTAATCGTAATCCTCTTTCTTTCAGTCGGGACTTTACTTGTGAAGACCGCAATGGTGAGACGAGTGCTCGGCGGGCGTTTACCCAAGGGGCATAAAACACAAGTCGCGCCCCTAGATTCAGAGGATTACGATTAAGATTATGATTAAGAACGAAAGTTCTGGGGTGGGGTGGTGGGGTTGTTAAAGTAAAATGCCGGACCTCCATAGATGAGGTCCGGCATTTGAAAAGTAATTTGCTATCGGCGAAGACCTAGCTTTTCGAGAATCGCAGTGTAGCGATTGAACTCGGTGCGCTTGAGGTAGTCGAGAAGCTTACGGCGACGTGCTGTCATCGCGATCAGACCACGGCGAGAGTGGTAGTCTTTGCGGTTTGAGCGAAGGTGCTCGGTGAGGTGCTTGACGCGTGCTGTGAGCAGCGCGATTTGGACCTCGGATGAACCGGTGTCGCCTTCTTTAAGACCGAACTCTTTGATGATCGCTGCTTTATCGATTGTTGTGTCCCCTACGGGTGCTGATTTTGCCATTGTATTTGATTTTGTGTATCACGACTGAGGGCTTCGAGTTGTCGAAACCGTCCAAACCGCCACTGAGCCGTCTGAACCGTTGAACTCTCCCCATCCATCTGGAGGAAAGAGCAGTCGAGGAGCGGGCTCTTCGCAGAGCGCGCTCTAACGCTGAAGGGCAGGAAGATGCGCGTTCGAGGCCGGGGTGCAAGTAAAAAGTGGGGTGATTGTTGAGCATTTCCGGTGAGCGTGCGCGTGTGATGCCCAGCGGCAGTGCTGAGTGGAGCACTATCGTGAATGTAGCGCGGCTTGCCGGGCGTAGCTCGAAGAGCGAAGCCTGGAGCGCGAAAGGAGTTGATAGGTGCGTCTGGAGTGTGCCCAGCATGGGCACGGTGTAAATGTGGCTAAAGTCCACTATAGTAAGAACTAATATATGAATAATGAAAAGAACTATTACCAGAGGCCAAGGGCGTAACCGTGAGGTTGGGTCTGAAGGAAGG
>NZ_JARXHW010000061.1:0-21343 GCF_031127805.1 Thalassobacterium maritimum
AAGGCTGAAGCACTTGGCGCAGTGAGAAGTGGAGAGTTTAATGGAGATCGGGCGTCCCGCCCGATTGAAGTTTGAGGTAGCTCCCAAAGTAGCGGTTGCTTTAGCGCCCGTCAGCGTATGCGCAGCCCCCCCGCCCAGCACGAACCAAGGCTGAAGCACTTGGCTACGAAAACCCACACCATACGCCCCCGCTTCCTGCTGTGCCTGCGAGCGACTTATCAAATTTGCGTAAAATTAGCTTTGCAGCATTAAAACATACGTTTACTTTTCGTAAAATGTCTCCCATCCGAAGCCAAATGCCCGCCCCCGCACATTAAGATCGCCGTTTTTTAATACAAAAAACGTTCCACATATCGAAAATTTGCTCAGTAAACTCTACAATTTAAAGCGCGACCGCGGCTCGGGCTGGGAAAAGCCCGACAAGCCCGCCCTACTGCTGGCACTGATCGACTTGATTGAGCACGGCACATCACCTGCCTGCCCGGAGCCTGTCGAAAGGGACGACGACCGCCTCGAAGGCCACAAAGAACTGCTCAAACTGGACGGCCGCAGCGTCCTGCTGCCCAAAGAAGGACGCTTCTGGCCAGCAGAGGCGGGACTGCAATGGCGCTGGGAGCGACAGCGAGGCAAGGAAGATGCTAAGCAATCGAATCAAAGACCATGAAAATGAGCAACAAGCGCAGAGACATCCATCATAACAAGCACCACTACACATGCCCAACAACCAATTGCCACTAGGAGCCCACAATACACTTTACCCGTATAAAACCATAACTCTAGCACACATAGGGAGTTTGTGAACCTCCGCTCCCAAAGGTATCAAATATAAGCTGAGCTCCTTCGTATCCCATCAAACCTTAAACCAATCTAACCCCCAAAAACATGAATATTGCCAAATGCGTTCGAGACCTTTCAACCCTAACTGAGCTCAAGCGCATCGCTGGCCCCTACGTCATCGATTACCGTGCATTGAACGAAGAAGAGATAAAATCCGCTCTCATAAAAACCGCCCCTCAATATTACTACGAAAGTAATGTCGCGGCAGCTCTAAATAAAATCAAACTTCATGCAAATAGAAACATTCGTATAATCGGGCCACATATACTACAAAACATAGTGTTACAACGCGACGAATACATTTCACCCAAGCGTTCTACAGACGAGGACATCATCAAATGGGAGCAAGCTATCGTTGATCGCTCAAACGAAGACATTTTAAAGAAGACAAACGAGCGGACTCGCGACCTGGAATTCATGAAGTTCGTCTTGGAAGCCGCATGGGACCATAACGATGACTTGTCCATTGATGAAAAGAATCTAATCGAAAAGATCCGGGAGCGCATTCTGGTAACGCCGACGGAGTTGCGAATCATCGAGGCGCAGCTAGGTAAGTTCCCGAAAGAAGAGAACGAGATACATACTCGTCAGGAAATCGAAGAAGTGCGCCGCGAGCTGCAAGCCAGTGGGCTCCTATTCGCGATTCGCGACAACGACGGCACTGACTTTGACGTTATCCCCTCTGAGATCGCCGTAACGATCTCTAAAGTCTTAGGCATTGAAATGCGCGACTACGGCTACTCTGAATTACTGAAATACAAAGCGGTTCGCTCCAAAACTTACATCAAGTCCGCCCTCGATAAGGTCGGCATTAAGACAGAGAAGAATCCCACTCTTGAAGAGCTCTCCAGTATCGCCCTCGAACAGCTCAGCCCTCGCGTGCTGCTCGGCGGCACCTCGCCTCGCGATGGATTGCCACTAGGCATCATGAACAAATGGTGCAGCGAGCTAGGCTTAAACGTCTCAGGCACTAAAACCGAATTAATTGAACGTGTCATCGGATTCTACAATGATCTGCACGAGAAAAGCGATGAAGTGACCGACGAACGCGAAGTGCTCCTCAAATACTTTGAAGACTTCGCCAATCGCAATATCAAGGGACTCCGCAGCCAGCAGTTGATTGACAAGGACATCGAGATTGAGCGTAAATTCGAAGAAGTAACGAATTACATCTTCGAAAAAATGCTCGGACACAAGCCACTCAAACTGGTTGGCACGAACCACGCCGATGGCGCCCTCTCCCACAAAGATCGCATCATTTACTGGGACAACAAATCGAAAGAGAGCCCAGTGAATTTAAAGGATCACATCCGGCAGTTTGACGGCTACATCCAGCAGTCCGAAAAAGAGGTCTCCGGCTTTCTAGTCATCGGCCCAGACTTCACTCCAGAATCCAGCCTCATTGCCATGCAATACCAAGTCGAGAATGGCACGATGATCTCGATGATCACCGCCACCGAACTAAAAACGCTCGCAGAGTCCTGGGCCGCGAAGAAGGACGCCGGTGCCTTCCCTCTAGGCTATTTGCTACAGTCCGGCCGCTTCAATCCGGCGTTGGTCGCAGCGATTATTTAATAGTTATTCAACAAGAACCATGAGACTGGACGTGTCATCTTCCTCCAAAGACAGCCGACTGAAATGGGCGAATTGCAAACAGAACGACATGATCCTTTTTGCAGCTCTCGGCAGCATCGCGATCAACCAGCAGTGAGCATTCCAGCTCAACGCGCCAGGCCCGATTACAAAGATAACGACATGACCATATTTTCAGCAGACCACATTTTCAGCCCCGACCTACAAAGCCGAAGACCTCACCCTATTCCCAAAAGCACGATCCGCCGGCGATCGAACTGGCAAGGCCTATCTCTCATTCATTTTAGGCGGCACACTCGTAGCCGCCACCAACACATAGTGGCTCGGAGTCGTCGGCACTGTAGCCAGCCGCTTCCTAGCCGACGAAGGAGCCCGTCGCTGCGCACTTTTCGACAAGCTAAATTCAGTTGCGAAGAAGAACAATGAGATCATCGGGAAGCTTCAGCCTGCCTAATCAGGGAAAAAAACATATAAATATGACCAAGCTAAAATCAACTACTGAAGAGCTTAAGACCTTCCGATGAATAAAACTCAGCGACAGTATCTGTATGGAAGTGCCGACTGGTCATGCTTCGGCTCAGAGTTCTCGGACGATGTGACTGATGCCGATCCTCTCAATGCACTGAGTTACTATACGATCGAGCATGACGCTTCGAAAGCGGAAGGCATCCCTAACGAACTTAAGCTACTAGGCGAAGTGTATCAAAAGCTCATTTACCGAGGCAGCCGGACATACCTACAACCAGACGTCGAGGCGCTACTGTTTCACCTTTTCCCGAAACGGCTACAGCCAAAGGTCGATCATGATAAGCCACATGATATCGCCTATACTGCGCCAGAGCGCCTAAAAGCGCATTATCTGCAACTCACATCGTTTACAGATCCCCTTCAGCTCCCAGACACTAAGGATTACAATCCCTTTGATCCTGACAACCCTCAGAATGAGCAGCGTTTCTATGAACAGCTAGTCGAAGTCGGCGGCGCACACCTAGCCAGCTATATCTACCCACAATGCCGACTGGACCAGCTACTCCCCGAGGAAGCGGCAAAGGCATTCCAATCGCAGCGACTGGACTTCTTGGTCATGCTCCCTGATGGCAAAGGCGTGGTCTTCGAACCAGGCGACCATGACTTAACTGACGAAGGACGTGATACAAATCGCGAAGCAGTATGCAGGACAGAGCTCGGGATTGAGACGGTGCGTATCGACAACAGCACAATCGGCACAGCAAAGAGCGAAAAACGGATAAAAGCCGTGCTTTCAAAAATCGGAGCCGCCAACTATCTGAAGCGCGCTAGCGCAGAAGATCATTTCCTCCTCAGTCCATTCGCTCTTCACCGAGTAGAAGCCGCGCTTCTCGACGCGCTTCTCAACCGCAAATTAATCGAAGATGAAGCACTAAGTATCGGCATACATACGGGAAATCAACCTTGCGCAGAGATCGCAGTTTACTCTTTTTTCAGAAGATTAGAAAACCTATGGAAGCTATATGGCTTCACGCCACCAAGCATAAAGCAGATACGCTGTATCAACTATGGCACTCAACTTGATTCCAGTCACGTTGAAGAGTGCCAGAAGAAGCTCAATGAGCTCGAACTATTTGAGATTCAAATCGTGCCGAGAGCGACTCAGCAAGACAACCTCGATCTGTTTATCGATGTGTCCGTGCAAGCTAGTTCTTTGAAGCCGATCTACCCCTATCTGGATGCCACATGGAGTTACTGCATACGAAACTGCTTCCGACATACAAGCCTGCCAACTTTTCGAGCAAACACCGAGCGTAGGTGGATCGACATCGACCACCTAGACGAGGATAAACTCAACCCGTTTGTTCAAGAGTGCTTCCGTAAGCAATGCCTACGCCCCGATCAAGTGCGTGTATTAAAACACCTACTCTCACAGGGTGATACGATCGGACTACTGCCAACAGGTGGTGGCAAATCGATGTGCTACCAAATGTCAGGCTTACTGACTCCAGGCGTCTGCTTAATCGTCGACCCTTTAGTCGCGCTCATGGACGATCAAGTCGCATCGCTCCAGCGTCGCTCAAGAGTCACTCATGTGCGTGCGCTACACTCGGGCTCCCGTATCAAAGATAAATCAGGCTTAATCGAACTAATGAGGAGCTATCTCTTTGTGTTCATATCGCCCGAACGTTTCCTACGGCAGAACTTCAGGCAAGCACTCTTTGCTGCGAGCCAATCGGGCTACCGAATAGGCCTCACTGTGATTGACGAAGCACACTGCGTATCCATGTGGGGACATGACTTCCGCCCTGCCTATTTAGAACTAGCGAAAAACATACGTCGCTATGCGGTATCAGGTGGCGCGCCGCCTCCCATATTGGCCCTATCGGGAACAGCCTCTCAACTAGTGCTAATCGACCTAGCTAGGCAATTAGGAATCCATGGAAGCGAAGCGATCATACGCCCAAATACCTTTGAACGAAAAGAGCTGCACTATCGTGTGCTCGCTACCCCAAAATCAAAAAAGGCCGAACGCTTAATAGCGATCTTAAAGGAGACGAGTAAAAAGCTCAAATCTAAGGATCTCTTAAAGGATCAATATGGAATGATCTTTGGGACTACACGAGGCAGCGTTTTCGATGCTTTCAGCTGGATTTTTGGTGACCAACAAGCCGAGCAATTGCTATGCCCACTCGAAGACCGAACAGAAGAGCTTGGGGATATTAACGCAGGTATCTACACTGGCAGTGCACCTACTGAAATCGGGGTGTCGGATCGCGAATGGCAGAGCTACAAAAAATCAATATTTGAACAATTTGTCAGTGGCCGAGTGCGCTGTATGATCGCAAACAACGCGCTCAGCGTTGGCATCGATCACCCTAGAATTCGCTACGTCATTAATCTATCGATGCCAGCCTCACTTGAAAGCTACTACCAGCAGGCAGGACGCGCAGGTCGTGACGGTTCGGAGTCTTACTGTGACCTAATTTTCTCAGACGATACTCCTGAGGCAACAGACGATTGGATCAACAATAAGCCCAACAGTAAGTATTTAAGTGGCGATGTCAGCACGCTTCGCTACTTCCACGACATGAACTTCCCCGGCATCGAGGAAGACCAGCGAGTCCTTTCAACTCTAGTGCGAATCGTCTTCAAAAAGCTAAAGGCGAATCCTGGACAGCAAATTAGTTTAGCAGCAGAAGACACTGAACTGCTAACTCGTAATGGTCGTTCTAAATACTCGATCGACTCGCTGGGAAGATTCATTGGCTACCTAACAATACTAGGGATGATTGACGGTTATACTGTGAGCGGGATGGCACGGAACACGGTCTATTTGCTAGATATCCCCGCGGCACTGCAAAAGTATCTAGAAGATAGTGACATCGAGCTTGCACAGCTACATACGCTGGAATCACTCCATAGTTATTACTGCCGCTATGAACCAACAGACTTCACTACGTTAACGAGTAAGGTGCAGACCGCAGCAGACCAGAACTACAATGGCAGTATGTCGATGGCCGCCTGCGAGCACCTAATTTCTTTTATCTACGCTCGAATAGCCTATCAACGCCGTGAGTCGATTCGAACAATGGTGAAGTATTGCCGACTAGCTGCGAAAGAGCCAAAGGAAGCACGTAAATTCATCCAAAGGTATTTTGATCGCTCTAAATTTTCCAACACGCTGGAAGCCCTGCGAAACAAGGAAGCATCTCTAGTCGCGGCAATGACGATTTTGCAGACAATCAAAGATTACGAAGATGCCGAACAACTGTTCTGGGAAACGCGGCGCCTACTGGATGAATCGCCACGCGGCGACTGGCACTTCATTTCGATATTCGCTGAAGCCTACAGTGGCCGTGATCAGAGCGAAGACACCGTGAGAAAAATACTGCGATTCATAACGGACCATCTCGAACTCGCAGAAAACGAGACAGGGCAAATAGTGGAAGCCATCGCTTGGGTCGTAAACGCCACTGCTGAACGGCACTATACTACAAAAGTCCTGTTAGCCCCACTGATCCAAGATGCCTATGCGAATGAATCGACAAGGGAGCTAGCACTAAACATACTTGACTCAAATGAGTTAGCACTGAATGGGCCATTACAGGAATCGATCAGCCAACAAATATTTAATACACAACTAGAGAGGTTACTATATGTCACGAAACAAGAATCTTGAGGAACAAATTGAGGTCGTCGATGGCTTGGTCAAAGAGATGAGAAATCATCGAGACCAAGCCAAGGCATTCAAAGGAGCAGCAGATGCACTCCAAGCAATGAATACTGAAATCAAAGCCCTCGACAAGCAGTTCGAAGGACTCAATGCAGAAGCGATCCATGATCGTTTGGAAGCAATCGAACGCCAACGAGATGGCATCCGCGACCAACTCGCAGAGTTCAAAGGAGAGTTCAAAGGGCTAGTCGATAGTTTGTCGGCACGCGTTGGCACCTTAAAAGACGATGTCAGTGGCCTAGGATCTGTGATGGTATCGACCAAGGAAGCAAGTGTGACACACTTGGGACGGATCGAAGCGCAAAACGAATCCGCACTTGAAAGCCTAGCTGCTCTAAATAAGGAAACGACCGCACGTCTAGGCGAGACCAGTCAGAAAACACATGAGCTGATCCAGAAAGCAGATACCGAATCACGCACACATGCCTCTGAAATTAACAAAGAAACACTCAAACAGTTAAAAGATGAAAACGAAGCGATGAAGGCAATGATTACAAACCACTTCGCAACGATGCAGAAGTGGGTCACCTTCGTTGCGATCGTCGGCGTATTGGCGGCAGGTGGGGCAGGCTACCTCCTCTATCTCTCGCTAGAGGCAGCTATATAAACCTTCCGAAGTGAAGCGTTTTAACAGCTTGCCGATCAAATACCCCTTAATGGACATTCCCCTCCCTGACACGAAGCTCAACCCCAACAAGTCGAAAAGAGCCAGAATGGGGACATGTCGTTACCCTTGTAATCCAAAACCTAGCCTCTTAATTCAGTCCACAGCTCCATAAATTTACCCCCTTCGGCATGGCGAACACTAACTCAGTTCCAAAACATAAAGTCATCGAGGTGGTCTGCCTCGTCGCCATAGATCAAGACAATCAGATCCTGGCCACGCAGCGAGCCGAAGATAAGCCACTTGGCTTGCGATGGGAATTTCCTGGCGGAAAAATTGACATCGGCGAATCGGCAGAAGCGGCACTCCGACGTGAGATTGTTGAGGAGCTTGGCATCGAACTCGGCGCACTCACACGCCTGCCTGCGGTGACGCACGAATATGACTTTGGAACGATTCAGCTTACACCGTTCCTT
Organism: Thalassobacterium maritimum; assembly: GCF_031127805.1. Classification (NCBI taxonomy): domain Bacteria; kingdom Pseudomonadati; phylum Verrucomicrobiota; class Opitutia; order Puniceicoccales; family Coraliomargaritaceae; genus Thalassobacterium; species Thalassobacterium maritimum. The sequence continues at coordinate 7,715 of NZ_JARXHW010000061.1, forward strand.
TCAAAAGTAGACAAACGTCCGCAGTTGGGCGAATTGCACGCGCATGCGGCAGCACGATGGATTGCGTTAGACGATTGTGATCAACTAGAATGGGCACCCGCCGACTTGCCGATTATTGAAATGCTGCGACATACTGAATTATCGAAATGAGTGAACTAGAAGTTGGAATATACGAACGTCTGCTGGATACAGAGCTAAGCGATACGCTGGGTTCGAACCCGGAGCTCATTTCAATTCTACGGAAAATTGATGATGAAGCGGCGCCACATACTTACGCCCAATTTATCGCCCAACTATTACAGCAGGCACTTCGTAGCACTAAAACCGAAGCACGCATTCCACTGCTCAATCAAATCATTGAACTGCTAGCCGCAACGGACGGCCTAGAATACATCGAGAGGAATCGACTACTCTCTGACAGCAAGAACCTCCTAACTGAGGTCAATCATAGCAAAACCGCCCTCCCCCGTCCTCAGACGCCTCTGTCGACGAGTGCACTACTGACAGGGCTTGGTAACGATCCTGCACTCGAACATGAACTACGCGCTGAGATGGCAACTGCGGACCGTGTCGACATCCTAGTCTCCTTTATCAAATGGTCAGGCCTGCGCCTGCTGATACCAAGCTTTGAGCGACTGGCACAGCGTAACATTCCTATTCGCATTTTATCCACGAGCTATATGGGAGCGAGCGATCCGGTTGCATTAGAATGGCTCTCGAAACTACCAAATGTAGATGTCCGCCTATCTTACGACACAGGCGGCACACGGCTTCATGCCAAAGCATACCATTTCATCCGAAACTCAGGCTATTCGACGGCGTATATTGGCTCCGCGAACATGTCACATGCAGCGATGACGCAAGGTCTAGAGTGGACCGTCAAAGTGACGGCTCAAGACATGCCCCACATCCTGTCGCGCTTCGTTGCTGAGTTCTCAACCTATTGGGAAAGCAACGAGTTTGAGGTATTTGAAGAGAAAGAATTCGTGCGCTTCCGCAAAGCAATCAACGACTACAAGTTAAGTAAAAATGCAGGCCCACAATTCTTCGCGGACATCACACCCAAACCATTTCAACAGCGCATCCTCGAAGCATTGGCCATCGCACGCGAAGCAGGCTCCTCAAGAAATCTCGTAGTCGCCGCCACTGGAACAGGGAAAACGGTGATTTCGGCGCTTGATTACAAGCAGTTCGCTGAGGACAGGAATACAAAGCCTCCTTTGCTTTTTGTGGTTCATCGAAAAGAGATCCTAGAAACAGCCTTAGGCTGCTTTCGCACCGTTCTTAAAGATCAGAATTTTGGCGAATTACTGGTTGATGGGATCGAACCCACAGAGTGGACACACGTGTTCGCATCGGTCCAAAGCTTAAATAACAAAAAGCCATGGCAGAGCTATGGAACCAAGCACTTTGAGTATGTGATTGTTGATGAAGCGCATCATGGAACCGCCAGCAGCTACCGCGCCCTATTCGAGCATCTACACCCCCAAATATTGCTAGGATTAACAGCGACGCCCGAACGCATGGATGGCAGTTCGATCTTGCCCGATTTCGACGATAGATTTGCCGCAGAAATTAGACTGCCCGAAGCGCTCGAAGAGAAGCTGCTATGCCCCTTTCACTACTTTGGGGTGACTGATAGTATCGATCTAACGGACGATCGTTTTTGGACAAATGGACGCTATGATTCACGTGAGCTAGAAGCCGTCCTGACTGGCGATGACATACGAGCGAAGACTCGCGTTGACACAGTCCTTCAAGCGATCGAGCGCTATCAACCCGACCTGAGTGAAGTTCGTGCCATTGGTTTCTGCGCAGGAGTGAAGCATGCACAATACATGGCGGATCACTTCAACCAAGCAGGCATCCCATCGGCCGTCTTGCTAGGAAGCACCGCACGAGACATTCGGGCAGAAAGGCTTCACGCCTTCCGCGAGGGGAGACTGACATTTCTATTTACCGTGGATGTGCTAAGCGAAGGCGTCGACATACCAGAAATCAATCTTGTCCTATTTCTTCGTCCGACGGAAAGCCTCACTGTATTTTTGCAACAACTCGGACGCGGTCTACGACACGCCATCAACAAAGACTGCCTCACAGTTTTGGATTTCGTCGGGCAAACCCACCGAAAATATCGTCTGGATACAAAATTCGCAGCGCTACTTTCCCGCAAGCGTCAGCGTATCGACAAGGAAATCGAGAACGACTTCCCCAACTTGCCACCAGGATGCAGCATTCAACTCGAACGAGTCGCGCGCGAACGAGTCCTCTCAAAGATCAAAGAAGTCTTAAATAACCTCAAACAATTCATTCCAGAAGTGATTCAAACTTGGGACGAAGAACAATCCAAACCACTCACTTTCGGAAATTTCATCGAAGCAACTGAGCTGTCACCCATTGAAGTCCTCTCCAAAAAGACTTGGAGCGAATGGAAAGCCCTGGCGCATCAAAAAGCGCCCCCCAGAGATCCAGATATAAAGACTGCTCGCAAAGCATTGCCGAGACTAGTGCTACGCAACGACCCTGACTTACTAAGCAACTTCCAAAAGCTCAACCAAGACCCCAAAGTCGAAGAAGCCACCCAGACCTACGGCCGCCAGCAAGCGACCGCGATGCACTACATTATGTGGGGCCAAAAAGGAGAAAACGTTGGCGTCGACAGTGCAGAAGGCTCCTTTAGTAAGTGGCAATCGAACCCAAGCGTAGCTGCGGATGCCGCCGAAATCGCCGCATGGAAACAATCAAAACACACAGCAAGTATTCGCAATATCCAACTCCCTTACCCATGCGACCTAAAGCTACATGCACAGTATGGATCTGCAGAAATCAAAGCAGCACTCGATTTATCCAGCATAGATAAAACAGGCCCGACCGGACAAGGCGTCATACATATCGAACCGCTCAAGACTTACGTCCATCTCGTCACCTTCAACAAAGACGAATCCGACTTTTCGCCCACCACGCAATACAGAGACTATCCCATCAGCCGGACAAAACTGCATTGGGAAAGCCAGTCGAATACCAGTCAGTCCAGTAAGACAGGACAGAACTACATACATTTCAGAGAACGAGGCTACACGATCCTTTTCTTTGCACGCCTCAACAAAAGACAAGACCGCGAAACCTCCCCTTTCATTTTCTTAGGAAGCGCAAAAGAACTATTGAACTATGAAGGCAACCGACCGATCTCAATGACCTGGGAGCTGGATCACCCCATTCCCGCAGAGCTGTTCGAAGAGGCTAGGTCCGTTTAAACCGTGCTTATCGAAAAGAGAACAAACGGTAAATAGATTTTAAATTCGACCTTCGAAGTAGCCAAAGACTATAAGGAATGCTAAAAACTTAATTTAGATTGATACAACATGCAGAAAAATCCAGATCAACTTCCGACATGGGACCAGTTTCTAAAACCACTACTCGAGCTTGCGAGTCAGGGCTCTATCATGAGGCGTACCAGTGTTCAAAAAATAGCTGAGAAGTATGATTTCTCTGAGGAGATCCGAAGCTCAAGAACTAAGAGTGGACAGACACACATACAGAATCGTGCGGGCTGGGCTATGAGCGCTTTAGTCAAAGCAAAATTCATTCAGAAGCACCCCACTGAAAAGTTCACCTATCAGATTACTGACAAAGGAAGCGAATACCTAAAGGCGCACACGGGACCAATCACCGTTCAAGACCTAAAGAATCTAGAGGGTTATGAAGCAGCCTGGGAGGCAGCGAGTCGGAAGAAGCAAAGCTCAAAAGCAGAAGAAGCGCAGCCAGACAACAGCCTTGCACAGAGCACTCCCGACGAACTAATCGATACCGCCTACAATAGATTACATCGTCTACTCGCCGACGAGCTCTTAGAGAATATGTTTGCGATGGACCCCTACAAATTTGAACAGCTAGTGGTCGATTTACTTTTTGCAATGGGCTATGGCGGCTCACGGAGTGAAGCCGCTCAGGTCACTAAAAAATCAAATGATGAGGGCATCGACGGGATCATCAACGATGACCGCCTCGGTCTCGATGTCATCTACATCCAAGCTAAGCGCTACCAACAGGATTCTACAATCGGGCGTAAGGAAATACAGAGCTTCGTAGGTGCACTTGCAGGCAAACAAGCTAACAAAGGAGTCTTCATCACCACGAGCAGCTTTAAGACCACTGCCATCGAGTATGCCGAAAGTATTTCACAAAAAGTAATATTGATCGACGGCACTCGCCTTGCAGACCTGATGATTGAACACAACATCGGCGTATCGACCGTGCGTACAGTTGAACTTAAACGACTCGACTCAGATTACTTTGAGGGTTAAACGATAGTGACAAGACGACGTAAGGCAAAAGAAGACAAAGCAGTATTAGGCATACAAGCCGTGTTCGCAGTGCTCATTCTCATCGCTCTCGCTGGAGGAGGATTGAATGGGTTTGCGGAACGACTCGTAGGCCTAATCGTTCTGGTATTACTCGCTAGCATTGCACTAGCAGCTTTGGTCGGCATCATCTTGGTCATACAAAGAACAGACTGGTCCCAATTGACACAGAATAACTCGGTCAATGTTCAACCGAATCCCAGACCAATCAGCTCGACATTCACATCAGCTCAAGCACCTATCTTCAGATGGACAACTAGTGAAATCCTGAAATACATGTCAGAAATAGACTGGTATCAGTTTGAAAAGTTCTGCGCATCTATTCTCGAAGCCGAAGGCTTTACGGTAGCGCGCAAAGGTGGTGCTTCTCCTGATGGTGGCGTCGACTTGATCGTTCAGAAAAATCAGACTCGAACCTTAATCCAATGCAAGCATTGGCGAACTTGGAAAATTCGCGAACCTGTCATACGTCAACTCTTAGGAAGCATGATCGACTTTGAGGTCAATAAAGCAGCAGTATTTTTCTCAGGCCACAGTACTGAGCCCGCAATGGATTTCGCAGCCAAACATGGCATAGGCCTCGTTAATGGTGAGGCACTGGCTGAACGCGCGTTGAATGCTTTATCTACAGAACAACTCAACCAGATATTAAAATGCAAAGAGCATCATTGCCCAAAATGCGATTCACTCATGGTTTGGCGTACGGGAGACTTCAAACCGTTCTGGGGTTGCTCCCGCTTTCCAAAATGCCGTGGAACCCTGAAGCACTCCGGCCCTAGATAAAAAAACCACAAATTGGGCATGTATAAATCAAACTTCGAAACCTACCTCTACACTGACAACAAAGAAGGCAGCGGCAAGGCCAGTTCCTACCTCAAGGGACTGGAATGGTTACAGGCGATGCTGCGGATTGAAGTTTTTGGCTTGGAAGACGCTCAGAATCTGTGGTCGATCGACTGATCGCGCTGCGGGTGCGGGTGTTGGAAGAGCAGAAAAAAGGCGGGAATCTCTATGCCAACCCACTCAGAAAACGGCTTAGCGCATCCTTGTAAATATAATGAGCGCTAGCGATACGCATCCCATAGCCGAGAGCCTCTACAGCAGCTTTAAAGTTGGACTTTCTCATACACCCAATACTTCGTTAGATTTCATCTGACGCTCCTAGAAACATTCAAAATACAGCAACGCACCCACATGGCACTTATCAATAAACTGATCCATCAAGCCCTTGAACGCGATTCAAAACACACTGAAGTCGACTGCACTTACTCATTCGTCGTAGACGACAATGGGAAGCAACAACTACAAATCGACACTTATGGGTCCTCTGACCGCAAAATCCTCGGCAAGAAAAGCCAATCGATCCGTTTCAGCCCAGAGGCGATTGAGCAACTCAAACAGATTCTAAATAAGTTCTAACCTCAAAGCTCCAACACCTGCAACCCATTGACCGAATAATCGCGTAGCAGATTTCCTAGGAGCTCCTGGCTGATGTAGGAACTGCCGGGGAGCACTTGTTGAAAAATTTCGATACGGTCATCGGTGGTTAACTGGTTCAACATTTCATCATCACGAAAATAATGCATGAAGTCTTGGCGCGTGATACTGGTATAATCTAATTTCATAGACATCTGAGACCGGACAACATCACAACCGGCAAGAATAATCTGGAAGCTTCACGACACAGGCGAAATTAAGGACGAGCAACTCTACCCCGCGGACGCCCAATGGGCGGGGCTTTGTGATCAACTCGACGAGCTAACACCCGAAGAAGCTGAAAGACGAAAGGCCTTGCGCGATGCCATGAGCGTAGAGCCGATCTATCAACACATTCTAGAAATGATGGACACCCGGGAAGCGCAGGGTCGGATTTCCGTTTTCTACACCCATCGTGATTCAAAGGGCCCCTACGTTCCGAGGCCCCGAGCCGACAAGACCGACTGCGCAGCAGATCGGACCAAAATGCTGCGGCGAGTGGTTTAACAATTGGAAAGACGCTGAAGCCTACCGATTGCATTGGGCGAAAGAACTCTATCAGGAAACGCTGACGGCTCATAAACGAACGACGATGCGCTCTAAGCTTCGGCATGCACGCGGAAGGCATACATAAGCAGGACTCTGAATAAATAATGCTTTAAAAATCGAGATCGTTTCCACTCTATAAAACGATATGAACATCTTCAAAAAGAATATCATCTATTCATTCATAATGGGTCTCATAACAATCACTGCCGAAGGATCCGTCCGTCGGTATTGTTTAATCGAAGCAAGCTCTGGTGAACCCCAACGAGTCGAGTTAGAATTCTTCAGTGGCAAAGAATTAAATGCGAAACAGGCAAACGGCCGTTATAGAGACAACGAAAACTATGTCAGAATTCCTTATTCAGCATCGGCCCGCGGTGGTATTTACGAACTCGTTCAGAGCTTGCGTGTTGACGATACTTTCGATGCCAAGGACTTCGAGCGCTTGTTCTGGTTAAGGTCCGATGTTAAAGCTAATCAAAAATATGAAAAAAGACGAAAGGTAAGAATCATCGCACGCCACAATTCTGAGTGGATCGACCCAAGAGCTACTGAAAGTAATTAGATCGTCCTCGCGAAAGAAATCAACGAAGCCCTACCGTGCAATACGGCCCCCCTGACATTGAGCGTGAATATTACGAGCAAGTTAATATCATACACTGTAGTTAAAACTATATTCATAACCATTCATCCCAGCAGCAAACGCTCGACGCGCCACGCGATCGCATCGTCTGATGGATAAAATTTCTTTTCCTTTGGAAGTAACACGCTGCGTCCGTTCAGCTCGATGAGCTCACGATGACCTTCGATCCGATCGTCGAGCAAGGGACTGACTTTCCAAACCAAGCCTGCCTGGCTGTGTTCTGGGCTGATCAAATGACGGTCGAAGGCCCAATGATGATTCTTGGAAAGCGCCATCCCATTGGTGGGATGATCATTATGACTCTCGGCAAATGGAATGAGGTGACAAGCATCCACAATGGTGAGATCACGCAAACGGAAGCGCAGACCGGAAGCGGCACAGCGATAGTCGTAGACCGCTTTTACCGTTTTGGCAAAAGCAGCCGTGCGGATGGGATCGCTATTGTAGTGGGCAGAATCTTCGGCAGCTTGCACTTGATCGGCAGGGACAGCGAGCAAGGCCCACAACAATTCTCGTTGCGCAGGAAAGTAGCGGTCAATCAAGACCCGCCGAACGTATTCGCGCTCTGGTGCCTGCAAAAGGCATTGAAATAACTCAGGATCGAGCGAAGCATGGCTCATATGCTCACGAATCCATTTAACAGAAGGTGAGCTGGAAGCATTTTGTCCGCTAACATAAAGAGGCTGACCATTGCGATCGTAACACATCCAAAGCTTATCCCCGCAAAGGTGCCAGAAGGGGTAGTGAATTCGGTCATGATCATCAGGGCCGCCAACAACACGTAAATAATCCCGATAACGCTCGACCAATTGCAGACTTAGTAAAAAGCGATTATCTAAGACCTCGCCAAGCTCAATCCGATCGATCAGCGCCAGCAAGAGAGCTGGTTTATAAGGCTTTTCATAGCCACCACTGCGGTCGCGTCGCAGGTCGTAAAGGGTTTCAATATGATCGGAAAGTGCCACGATCCAAACAATGAGGTTCCGCTAACGAAAGAAAAGCAGGAAGTATGGACATTTTGGAGCTGCCGCGAGAGAGCGCCCAAGTTCCCGGGATCGCCAATCTCCGCATTGGCCTGCGATGGCTGCGGGCCGCGACGACGCTCCCCGATCCAGAGGATCGAGGCTACAAAAGAGTGCCGGGCTTTCTCCCGGGATCGCCAATCTCCGCATTGGCTGCGGTGGCACGGGCCGCGAGGACGCTCCCCGATCCAGAGGATCGAGGCTACAAAAGAGTGCGGGGGCTTTCCCCGGGATCGCCAATCTCCGCATTGGCTGCGGTGGCACGGGCCGCGAGGACGCTCCCCGATCCAGAGGATCGAGGCTACAAAAGAGTGCCGGGCTTTCCCCGGGATCGCCAACCTCCCATTCGATATTCGACCCATGCTTCGCCTAAAGGCTTCCTCCTTCGCTCTTCGAGCTTCCTCCTACGCTCTTCGAGCTACGGCGGACGTGTCGGCGGACGTGTTGCAGGGCAAGTAGTTGGACGTTCAATGTTCGGCCCATGGCCATGCGTCGCCTCCAGCTATGCAGGCTGCAGCAAGTGAAAACTCCCCACTGGGACACGGCTGAACGGAACGGGGTCTAAAGAGCCCCGCTACTTTGGGCGGGACGCCCACTCTCCAGATTCACACTCCCGGAACTACACGTGGCCGCTTGAAAGCGGGACTTGTAGCCCGGCACTGTGGGCGAAGAAAAGCGGCGTGAGTCGGTGACTCGATTAACGCTTTTCTATTTAGCCATTATTTTGGGTTTCTGAGTTTCTAATATTGATACAGAAAAATCGCTCGCTTAACTGCCGCGATGGATCTTTTAATTTACGCCATCATTGGCCTTTTCGCTGTTTTATTTTTTGGTTTGGGACTGGCGCGCGACCTGATCGGGAAGCCTGGCGCGCAGAACCAAGCTTCCTCCAAAGCAAAAATAGATCCAAATCAAGAAGCTAAGCTCCCCTACCAAGCGTGCAAAAGTCTGCTGACGCCGAATGAACACGCGTTCTTTAAAGTGCTACAACCCTTGGTCGAACCACATTGGCATCTATTCGCGAAGGTCCGCATGGAGGACATTATTGAGGTGCCCAAGGAAGTTGAACATCGTGAAAAGCAAAGTTTGAGAGGACGTATCAAATCGCGCCATATAGACTTCGTCATTTGTGACCCGACTACACTTGCAGTGGTCACCTGCATCGAGCTCGACGACAAGAGCCACCAAAAAAAGAAAAGCAAAGAGGCCGACCAATACAATGACCGAGCAATGCGCGATGCCGGAGTCCTTCTAATACGTGTCCCGGCTCGGATGACTTACAACGAAGAATATATTAAACGCTATTTATTCGAAGAGGAAACGTCCAACGAAGCGCCTGCTCCAACACAAGTGTCTGCATAAGCAAAACAGGAATTATAGACTTATTGGACCTGCCACGAGAGAACGCCCAAGTTCCCGGGATCGCCAATCTCCGTATTGGCTGCGGTGGCACGGGCCGCGACGACGCTCCCCGATCCAGAGGATCGAGGATACCATAGATTACGGAGATTGGCCTGCGGTGGCTGAGCAACGACTTTTAGGAACGTTTGAAGTGTGCTTTAGCTAGCGCGCACTCCTCATTCGGCTTTGGGCGGGACGCCCACTCTCCATATTCACACTCCCGAGAACTACACGTGGCTGCTTGAAAGCGGGACTTGTAGCCCGGCACCCGCGTCATCTCCCATTCGATGTTGGACGTTGGACGTTCAATGTTGGACGTTCCCAATTTCTTCTTAAGGTCCTGGAGCCCAGGTAAAGGTACCTCGGAATGGACTCGTGAGAGTTTCGTCTGCATTGACGGGGCCGTTGTACCAACCGCTGCTGTCGCTGTGAAAGGAGAGCTGGGCTTGGATGGCTGTGATTCCGTAGGGCCCCACGGGGTCATCGAAGAAAACCACGACTTCGCGGGCAGCTAGGCTGCGGGCGTAGCTGTAATAGTTCGGGCTGGTGAAGAGGCCGCTGGTGGGGATGCCATAGAGTGTCGAAGTGTTCGGTCGATAGTATTGCGTAATCGCGCCAGCGGTGACGATTGCGTCGGTATCTTCAAAGGACCAAGTGCCGGCGCCGGCACCATCGAAAGTGAGCGTGAGTGTACCGCCCTCGATCGCGAGCACTAGGCTGTCGCCGGCACCAAAGAGCTCCGGCCGGATATCGGGCATGTGACTATAGTCGACCCCTGCCATCGTGACAAAGCCGCGGTCGCCGGCAAACAGGTTTGTAAGCTCCACTTCTGCAGCAGAGTCATTGCCCATGCTCAAAATATTTGTAGCGCGGGTCCAGCTCTCTAGATCGTTGCCATAATACAGGGGATAGTCCCACTTATCTTGGCGTGACCATTGTAGGAAAAATTGACTATTTTCGGCATCGTGACGCAGGCGGGACTTTATGCCGTGCACGGTGGGCAGGCCGAGTGCGGGGTCGTGAATATCGAAGCTGGCCAAGTCGGGCCCGGAGAAGCTCACGGACTCGATGCTGATCGGCGTCAATGGACGGTCACTGCTGTCGGTCGGGAAATTGGCACTGGATTTAAAAGCATCGATCACTGCGCGGCTGCCGGGCACGCTGGCATCGTCGATGACGATGCCGAACACAGTATGTAAGTCATCGAGGTGACTGGAATCCTCGAGTGTGATAAAAAACTGCGAGCCATTGGAGTTGACGCCTGAGTTTGCCATCGAAACGACATAGCTGCCATTGTGGCGAAGGGAGGGATCGAACTCGTCTTGGAAGACATAGCCGGGCCCGCTGGCTCCGGTCCCGAGCGGATCGCCGCCCTGGATCATGAAATCGTGAATGAGGCGATGGAAACTAAGACCGTCGTAATACGGCACCCCGCTCTGGACCGCGCCGGTCGTCGGCGAGATCCAGGCGCGCTCGCCCGTGGCGAGTCCGATGAAATTGGCGACGGTGCGGGGAGCGGCTTGATGGTGGAGCTGCACCCGGATGCTGCCGAGTGATTCGCCCCCTTCGGCCAGGGAGATATCGGCATAGATCTGTGCTGTGAGCCGAACCGTGACGAGGAGCGAAAGTAGTAGGAATAGTAGGATACGTTGCACACCAGCGACTGTGCAAGGCCCTGACCGCGGATCAACTGTAAATCATACCGTTGATGGGGCGGAGGGGGAAAACTTGAACCGTTCCGTCTTGGGGCTTCACGCGCTACGCCCTCACATGTCATTTCATTACGCCGTGACATGTAATTTACCGCGTAAAGAGCTACGCTCCACGCGGCTGGCTGTTAATTGGCGTGAATCTTATAGGACGCTGGAACTTGGACCGTTCCGTCTTCATTTCATTACGCCGTGACATGTAATTTACGTTAATTGGCGTTAATCTTATAGGACGTTGGAACTTGTAAGGACGTGGAACTTGTGAGGACGTGGGCTTGGGAGGACGTGGGCTTGTAAGGACGCGACTTGGGAGAATCGAATGATGGGGTTCGAATCATAAGCGTGTCATTAGCGGTGATAACGCCTGCCGCGTGGGACAGGGGCCTTTACGCTGCGGTTAAAAAAATGCGTTGGGTCAGCGCAGCAGATACGGCCGCCTTCCCGGGATCGCCAATCTTCGTATTGGCTGCGGTGGTTGCGGGCTTAAACGACGCTCCCCGATCCTGAGGATCGAGGATACGATAAAAGTGCGGGGCTTTCCCCGGGATCGCCAATCTCCGTATTGGCTGCGGTGGTTGCGGGCTTAAACGACGCTCCCCGATCCAGAGGATCGAGGATACGATAAAAGTGCCGGGGCTGTCCCCCGGGATCGCCAATCTCCGTATTGGCTGCGGTGGCACGGGCAACGATTTTCTAGAAAACTTGAAGTGCGCTTTGGCTAGGCGCCCTCCTCATTCGGCGTAGGGCGGGACGCCCACTCTCCATATTCACACTCCCGAAATCTATACGCAGCCGCTTAAGTCGGGACTTGTAGGCCTGCACTCGCGTCATCTCCCATTCGATGTTCGATGTTGGGCGTTCGACCCATGCTTCGCCTAAAGGCTATGCAGGGCAAGTAGTTGGACGTTCAATGTTCGCCCCATGCCCATGCGTCGCCTCCGGCGATGCAGGCCGCAGCAAGTGAAAACTCCCCACTGGGACACGGCTGAACGGAACGGGGTCTAAAGAGCCCCGCTACTTTGAGGCGTCCGTCCTACATTCAAAATTGGACGTTGGACGTTCGACGTTCCGCCCCTTCACTCTTCAAAGGCCGAGTTGCTCGGAGCCTTTGTAGGCTTGGGTGATTTGGATCTCGACGACGCCTCTTAAACTGAACTCGGGCTTGGCGAGGCATTGACCTTCTTCAAAGAGGGGACCCTCGCTGGCGTAGCGGACCTGCCCTTTGAGCTGATACGCGGAGTGGTCTTTGGCGAAAAAGAGAAAGGACACTTGAGCGCAACCTTGCTGCAGGTTTTTCAAGGTCTTGCTAAAGTGGACATCCCCGATCAAGACGCGGCCGTCGGCGCGTAGCGCACACATGCTGACGTAAATGGTGTTGGGCACGCCCTCGGTATCAACCGTGGTGAATACGGCCACGGGATCGCGAACTTCCCAGGCTTCGAGGATTTCTTGCGGTAGCTGAATCATACCGTGCACGCTGTGAAATCCAGGGATGCCTGCAAGCGAACGCCTGCAAGTGGAGCTAAACAGCAGTGAAGTTGATAGGGGCCATAAGAACCGCGAAGCTTACGTGAGGATGAGAGGACGTGGCGGCTGATCAGACGTGGGGACGTGAACCGTTCCGTCTTCATTTCATTACGCCGTGACATGTAATTTACGTGAATCTGATACGACGCTGGAACTTGTAAGGACGTGGGCTTGCAAGGACGCTGGGGACGTGAGTTTTTTGGGATGGGAAAATTTACCGCGTAAAGAGCTACGCTCCACGCGGCTGGCTGTTAATTTGCGTGAATCTGATACGACGCTGGAACTTGAACCGTTAATTTACGTGAATTTACGTGAATCTGATACGACGCTGGAACTTGTAAGGACGTGGGCTTGCAAGGACGCTGACTTGGGAAGACGCGGCTTATTTTGTATGATGCTGGATACTAGTCAGGGCTTGGGCTGGGATGACGCTCCCCGATCCGGAGGATCGAGGCTGCGGGATGCTCGCCGCGTGGCTTTCCCCCCGGGATCGCCAATCTCCGCATTGGCTGCCGTGGCTGCGGTTGGCTGAGCAGCGACTTTCTAGAAAATCAGAAGTGCGCTTTGGCTAGCGCGCCTCCCATTCGGCGTAGGGCGGGACGCCCTCTCTCCACTGCCTGCTCTGCGCATAATATAAAGACTGGATAGGACCACGTTCCCTTCTTCCCACTTCCAAAGTAGCCTCGGTTCTTCGAACCGGGGAGGAGCCTCGAGTGTGATCTGATTCATCGGCGTGTATCAGCGTTCATCTGCGGTTAAATACAGAACGCATGCACGACGCGGGCGTCACAAGTGAAGCCCCTACAAAAGGAACCTCCTAGCAAACTCTCCACTTCCCACTTCCAAAGTAGCCTCGGTTCTTCGAACCGGGGAGGAGTCTCGAGTGTGATCTGATTCATCGGCGTGTATCAGCGTTCATCTGCGGTTAAATACAGAACGCATGC
>NZ_JARXHW010000062.1:0-20628 GCF_031127805.1 Thalassobacterium maritimum
ACTCGGCTACTTTATACAGCGCCGGCTCGACGAACAGCACCAGGCTGGGAACATTGAACATTGAACGTCCAACATTGAACATCGAATGAGTCGCGAAATTCAGTAGCGGGGGACTTTAGACCCCGTTCCACGTCGTGTGAGTGGCGGCCTGCTCCCCATCGCCTCTGCGTTCTCGGCGAACCCTGCGGTTTACATTTGCTTCGGGTCGGGAGCCCGTCCCGCTAGAACCGAGCCTAAAGGACTCGGCTACTTTATACAGCGCCGGCTCGACGAACAGCACCAGGCTGGGAACATCGAACATTGAACGTCCAACATTGAACATCGAATGAGTCGCGGAATTCAGTAGCGGGGGACTTTAGACCCCGTTCCGCGTCGTGTGAGTGGCGGCCTGCTCCCCATCGCCTTTGCGTTCTCCGCGAACTCTGCGGTTTACATTTGCGTCGGGTCGGGGAGCCGGTCCCCGCTAGAACCGAGCCTAAAGGACTCGGCTACTCCGCTGGCGCCGGCTCGACGGACAGCACCAGGCTGGAAACATTGAACATTGAACGTCCAACATTGAACATCGAATGAGTCGCGAAATTCAGTAGCGGGGGACTTTAGACCCCGTTCCGCGTCGTGTGAGTGGCGGCGCGCTCCCCATCGCCTCTGCGTTCTCTGCGAACTCTGCGGTTTACATTTGCGTCGGGTCGGACTCGCCCGTCCCGCTCAGAAGCGAGCCCGCAGCACTCGGCTACGTGGTCTGCAGCGGCGCTTGATGGCGCACGATGAAGATCATCAGTATGCTATAGGCTGCGTTGCCTAGTAGGAAAAGTGGGAATTGTAAGGGCGTCGGCAGCGAAAACACGATGCAGAGCATGACCGGCCAAAAGCACAGCGAGGTGGTCCAGAGCGGTAAAACGCGTGCGCTCAAATTTCGAAAGCGCAGGCAGCCCGCAAAGGCTTTCGGCGAATAGTTCACCTCGCGCAGCGCAAACCAGAGTGCGATGCCGGGCAGGCTGATCAGGGGCGTGAATACAAATTGATCGACAAATACCTTTGTCAGGAGCGTCGCAGGGTCCTTGCCATCACCGAACCAGTGGCTCTGTTGTCGATACATTAAGTCGACTACGATGCCGAGCGTCGCCCACATTATAAATTGATGGCAAAGCTCGCCCAGCCCGGGCGCTTTCACGCCAGCGGGCCGAAAGCGTCGCTTGATCAGCTCGGGCAAGATCCCTCCGCTCACTATCGTCGAGCCCGCCGCGAAGTAGAGCCCGCCTGCTTGTTTCCAGTCGGCCACAGTCGCAAAGAGCCCGCCTGCGCGGTCGACCAGGTAGTAGCTGAGCACCACCGCCAGCGCCACGAGTTGGATGAGCAAGATCGCGGGCCAATAGGTCGAAAACGCAGCCATCGCAGGCGCGATGAGCGGATGCCAAGCGCGCCTGGATAGATGCGGAGATTCGGACACGCAGTGAGTGCTCTCTTAATTAATGCCCCGCTTGAGCGATGTTGGCGCCCTTGGCTTGGCCGATCGCATCCAGCAGTTCTTCGAACCATGGAGTGTCGATGTTGAAAGGCTTACCACCCGCGATGCGTGGAAACTCGATCGCGCGTAGGATGTTACGGTCGTCCTCGTCGTGGCCGATCACGCCGCTTTCACGCACCACGGCGCAGTCGACTGCCAGGTCGGTGCAGCTCTTGATCAGGCGAATGTCTTCCACGTTGGCCGGTGCCGCGCGGGCGAAATAGCCGCTCTTTTGCACCAACACTTTTTCCGCATCCAGCATCTTGGCAAACTGCTCGCCAAACCACTTGCCTGGGTTGACCGCATCCAGCTTGACGTGTCCAAAGGCGTCGCGTGGCACTTCTTCACCCGCGGCTTCCATTTCTTTAATGATGGTCTCTACGCCTGCGCCTTCGGAGATGAAGATGTTGACGTTGTCATGCTCGTCCATGATCGCCTTCAAACGCTTGGCTTCCGCCTGAATGTCGATCTCCATTTCCGGGATGAAGATGGCGTGCACTTCCTTGCGAGTTTCACTGAGGCCGATTTCTTCCGCCCATTCCAAATTGTCCAAGCGCTTGCGGTAAGCATCCGCAGTGGCCGCAGTCAGCCAGCCACAGTTGCGGCCCATCACTTCGTGGATGATTAGCATGCGTGGGTTGGCATTGTGCTCCGCCACCACATTTTCAAAATACTTCGCACCTTCTTCAGCCGCGGTCCATGCACCCAAGCTTTGGGCGATCGGGAAGACATCGTTATCGATGGTCTTAGGCAGGCCGACTACGGTCAGCGCGTAGTCGTTTTCAGCCAAGAATGCAGCCAGGTCCGCCGCTGTGGTGTTGGTGTCGTCGCCCCCGATGGTGTGGAGCACGTCCACATTGTCCTTTGTCAACTGGTCGGCCGCCACTTTTAGCGGGTCTTCGCCCTCTTGGACCAGGCCGCGCTTAATGCAGTCCTTCACATTGGTCAATTTCACCCGGCTGTTGCCGATCGGGCTGCCGCCGTGCGCGTGCAAGGTGCCCGCAGTCGCGCGGATGGCTTCCGTCACTGTAATGCTGTCGCCTTGCAGTAGACCCTTATAGCCGCCGCGGTAGCAAATGATTTCGATGTCAGGATACAGCTCAGTGTAGCGTTCAATCAGACCGCCGACAGCGGACGAGAGGCAAGGCGCGAGGCCACCCGCAGTGAGAAGAGCAACTTTTTTAATAGGTTTTGGATCGGACATAATGATTTTCAGGTGAAATTAATATGAAGCACGAAGGTTGTGTCGCTTTCCGAGCCGCATGCAAACCTGAAAGCAAGTAGATGCAGCGGATTAAACCAGACCGTGTTAGTTAACATTAGAGCGTCTTCTTTTCTGAAGATTTTCTCTTTTTCGCTCTATTCCACAATACTGCAAGGCGAGGGCGCCTCGCTCTTATAATACTGCACCAATTTTTCTGTCACCATGGCTTGCTCTTCGAGCGTCAGCGCTTGGTAGCTGCGACCATCACTCCAGCCGTAGCCCCAGCGATACCAATTCTTGAAATAGGGGCTGCCGCCCATTCGGACGCCTTGAAACATCGCTTCCGCCAGTAGGCGATCGCCTGTCTTGGTTAAGACGCAATCACGTAGCGGCTCGTCGGCCGCGAGCCGCTGGGCCCGCGTGCCGCCCTGCCAATACGCGATGTCGTGCTCGAAACAACAGTCGCACCAGTCCTTGGCATCGATTAATGAGCGATCGGGAAAGAGGGAACAGCCGTCGCTGCTGAAGTCGCTTAGTTCGCGGGATTTTGAGCAGGCGCAGAGTACTAAGCAAATTAGGAGCAACGGTAGGATGTGTTTCGGCTTATGCGACATGTGGTAAAGAGAGTATGTGTGAGGTATTTTAGCTGCGAATGCACGTAGATAAACTCTGGGCAAGGGATGGGGATTGCTAAATGCTGTCTTCTGCTTTCTGACTTCTAGTTTACTGACTTATGGACACCGCAAACCTAGAAACCATCGCCTGGCGCAACGTGCGCAGCTTTACGCTCTTCCGCATGTTTTTCTCGGCGCGGTTTTATTACCCCGTCTACGCCTTACTCTTTTTAGACTACGGGCTGACGCTGGCGCAGTTCGGTCTGCTCAATGGCCTGTGGGCTGTCACGATTGTCCTGCTGGAGGTGCCCTCGGGCGCGCTGGCCGATACTGTCGGCCGCCGCAATCTCTTAATCTTGGCAGGCATTTGCATGCTGCTGGAAATGTTCGTTCTCTTGCTGGTGCCCGTGGGGGCGAGCGGCTGGCTGTTTGGCTTCTTCGCGCTCAACCGCGTGCTGAGTGGTGCGGCCGAGGCCGCCGCCAGCGGGGCCGACGAGGCGCTGGTCTACGATTCGCTCAAGGCCGCCGGGCTGGAAGACCGCTGGGGCCACGTGCTGGAGCGCGTGCAGCGCGATACCTCGCTGGCTTTCTTTTTTGCCATGATGATCGGGGCCGCGGTCTACGATCCCGAGATGGTCAACGCGGTGCTGCAGTTCGTGGGCGCGCCCTTCCTAGTCGAGCAGGCCCAACTGGTCAAATTGCCAATTGCGCTGACCTTCTTTTCCGGAGGCATTGTTTTTTGGATGGCCCTGCGCATGCGCGAGGCCCCCACCGGCCGCGCCCTGAGCGTCCGCGCCACCCTGGCTCAAAGCTGGCGGCAGACCGGCGCCGCCGCGCGCTGGATTTGGGCCACGCCGCTGCCCTTTGCGATCATTCTCGCCGCCATGGTGATCGATAGCTCGGTGCGTCAATTTTTAACTCTGGCCAGCGAATACTGGAACGTGATCGAACTGCCCATCGCCAGCTATGGCTTGATCGGCGCCGGCATGTCGCTGATGGGCTTATTTGTGCCGCGCTTCGCACGCCTGCTGACAGAGAAGAGCACGCCCCTTAAAAACTTTCTGCTCACCGGCGCCGCCGTCTTTACCGGCTTGCTCGGGCTGGGCCTGGCTGTGCCGATCTGGGGCATCCTTCCCGCCATCTTGCTCTACGCCTCCATTCAATTGACGGGATTCTTTGTGAGCCTCTATCTCAACGAAGCCGCGCCCTCCGAGCAACGAGCCACCGTGCTCAGCTTTCGTGGGCTCTCTACCAATTTCAGCTACGGGGCCGTCTCCTTGCTGTATTCCGGCTTGATCGTTTGGATCCAATCACAGGCTCAGGGGGCGGCCGCGCAGGACGCCGTCTTCGTCGACTCCCTACAATACTTCGCCTGGTATTTCGCCTTCACCTTGTTCATGGTTTTTGTGCTCTACCGTCTACGCTTCGGAAAACGGAAATACCAGTAGACCTGCTATTGCGACGGAATACGATGGCTGAAATCGCGCTTTATCGCCCACTACGCTTGATAAAATTGTTGAAAACCCCCGCTGGCATCGACACAGAGTGTTGACAGTGCTTCGTGCGCATACGATATTTCCATCTTATTCTGTTAAATACAGAGATTAGACATTCTCCCCATGTTATTCCATCCCCCCATTTCCGTTCGACAGCGCTCGAAGCAGCAGGGCTTTACCCTGATTGAGTTGCTAGTCGTGATCGCTATTATTATGATCCTCGCTGGTATCACCTTCGGTATTTCCCGCGGTGTGCAAAATGCTCAGGCCAGGGCAAAGGCGAAGGCAGAATTGGCAGCGCTTTCGCAAGCGCTAGAGCAATTTAAAGGAGATTATGGAGATTATCCATGGGTCAATAATCAAGCTTTGTCAGACGCTCAGATCCAAACCAACGGTAGCCGCTTGCTCTTGGCTTTAGACGGTTGGATGGATTGGGAATACAGTGGTGGCACCACACCTGCTGATTTAAAATATCGTCCTGATTTTGATACGCCTAAGGCTCGGGGTAAGTCATACCTCGATATGAAGCAGTTCTCTTTTAATGATGAATATACGCCCGATAAAGTTCCGACCGTACTTTGGCCCTTAGACCCTTGGGGAAATCCATATGTGTATGATTATATTGGGCCGAATACCACTAGCTGGGACAATTTCGGTTATGTTCTTTACTCGCGTGGCCCAGACGGTGACCACGTGGCTGCAGATAGCGAAGGTATTCAAGATCAAACCGACGAAGAAAATCTGGATAACATTTATTCGGGCCAATAATTATTATGAAACACGCTACAAATAAAGGTTTTACACTAATTGAACTGTTGATGGTGATTGCGATCATCGGTATACTTGCAGGTATTTTGATTCCCACCGTCGGGGCTGTTAAGAAGCAAGCGAATATCGCGGCATCTAAATCGCAGCTATCTAACTATGTTACAGCCATCACAATGTTTAAAGGAGAGTATGGCTATTACCCTTTCAGTACATCAAGCACGACTGATGATTCGATCAACTTGAGCACGGATAGTGTGGACTTTATCAAAACCTTGTCCGGCCGTGATCCGTCGACTGCCACTAACACTAAAGTGGCTTTTGGAGGAAATCGTAAAATGATCGCATTTCACAGTTTTAGTGAGTCCGAGTTCTACTACGATATCTCAACATCGACTGTAAGCACAACTCAGTTGGCCGACCGTTTTAATAATACAAACATTACAATTATGATTGATTCGGACGGTGACGGGCGCCTGACCGTACCTGGGCAGTCTCAAATTAAAGCGGGTGTCACTGCGTATGCTGAAGATAATCCATCGACAAGCGACGAAGAAGAGCCCGATTATTACCTACACAACTAAATGATGCATCGCAACGAATCAAAATTCTACCGTGCTCAGTCTGCCTTTACTCTGATTGAACTACTGGTTGTTATTAGTATTATACTGATTGCTTCATCCATTATTTTTATAGGAGGTAACGGCGGGGCTGGAGCGAAATTGAGTTCGTCTCAACGTATTCTTGCAGGCATTGCGCAGGGGGCGCGTGGACAAGCGATTCTTAAGAATGCAGAAACACGGCTGATCATTCATAATGATCCCACTGATCCAGAAAAATATTTAAGGTTTTTCGGTGTCGTCTACTTGGGGGAAGATTTAAATTCAGATGGCACTGTTAAAGCCACTGGTTGGAAAGCCGCCACTCAAGGAACCTATTTACCTGAGGGCATTTATTTCGATCCATCCTTAAGCAATGATTACTCTGAAGATACGATGAACCTTGATTATCCGCGCAAGTCGGTGGGTGCCAATACGGATGAAATTAATGGTGGTGGTTCGACTTCGTATTACTGGTATGGATTTAAGTCGAATGGAAATTCGTTGAATGCGAATCAATGGCTAGCGCTTCGGGCCGGGCAATACAACTCCACTGGAGCACTGCAAGCGTATGACGCTAACAGTGAGCAAGCTGGTTTGAAAACTGCACTTATTTTCCGTCGAGTTGGTACGACTACCTTGGTTGATGACCCCACAAAAATTACTGAATAGAATCCTCTGAATATTAGTTCATATGCACTCTCAACAAAACGCTTCTTACTCGTCACTAAAAACACGTCGACTCTCTGGCTTCAGCTTAATTGAGGTCGTTTTAGCGATTGGTATCTTCTTGATCACAGTTCTGGCACTTGTCGGGCTTCTTGGGCCCACACTTCAGTCTGTAGATGATGTTGAAAAGACAGATGAGGTGTCCTCTGTTGTGAACACGGTGAATGCGTTTTTACAAAACTCCCCAGAGATTGCCAACACAGACGAATCTAAGTTCGAAACTATATTTAATGCCGTGGCTGGAGATGGTTTCGCCACCATTTTTGTGTTTCGTAAATATGCGAGCAGCACCAGTGACGAAGTTTCGCTGAAAATTGGCTTCTTTGGTGAAACTGGAGCTCAAGTGGCTAATACAGACGTTGCCACTGGCAGCACGGTCTTAGCGGCAGGTCCGATTTATCGCGTTGTTTTAACACCTTCGTCTGTGACTCCAGATACTTATTTGAGCTCTACCGAGCGCAATGCGAATGGGGTCTATGCTTTAAGCAACTCAGATATCGATAATTACTTAGAAGGTTACTTTGCGATGGAGGTTCGTATTTATGCAGAAAATGCGATGCTCAACTTTGATGGCTCTAAGTTGCCAGCCAACCCCGGTGAAGATGCGCAAAACGCTACTTTAGCTACATTAAACGATAAGCAGCCGATATTTACCTATAACACCGCTATTGTTCGATAGGACTCTATCATTATGAATACTTTAATTTCTACCTCACGTAAGAAACGTCGGAGCGCTTTTACATTGATTGAAATCATGGTGGCGACGGTCATTATGATCGTACTCGTTGGCTTGGTAATCCAAATTACCAGTGAGGTGCTTAAGGTGTGGAATCGTTCCTCTGGTAAGCTCTCTGCCAATGCAGAGGCACGTATTGCCATGGATCTGCTGACGCAAGACCTGGAGACTGCGGTATTTAGAAGCAATGGTCAGCAATGGCTGCGCGTTGAGTCGCCTCAGAACCCCGAAGATGGGCCTTATTATGACCAGACGGTGGCGCTTAAATTATTTGCGCCCGCTTTAGATCGCGACGAAACCTCGGCTGGAGATATCTGTGGGATCGCATATCGTTTGTCGTATCGCGCAGCTTACGATGGAGCTGACGATCAAGTCTATGCTCTGTATCGCGCAATCGCTCGTCCAGATACTACTTTCAATTCTTTGATGGGATCACCATCTGATACGGAGAGTCCACAGTTGAGCCTCACTGCTCAAGGCTTTTGGGATAAGACAGATGTAGAAATCGATGAAAACTATCTCGCGGGAAATATTGTCGATTTCAAAGTCATTCTTTACGAAGATGATGGTACGGATACACCGAACCCGGTAAATTGGGATGCGACTACTGGAGATTTGCTGGCAGGGACAAATGGTGCTTTCGCCTATGGGGGAGATTCTACCCAAGCAGAATTGATTACGAATCCACTGCTATATGCAGAGATACGGCTAACAGTGCTTTCGGACCAAGGGCTTGGTATTTTGGAGAATATGGCAGGGAGTGGTTATGATGATGTCGCGGACGTAGTTCGTGAGCATGGCGATATTTTTGTTCGCCGCGTCAACTTCCTCGCACGTCCACTTTAAGTGTTTTCGGCTCCGCTGCTGGGAGTCAGGACTTTTCACAAGCCGCATCGCCGTTTTCGGGCGCTGCGGCTTGTTTGTGTCGGCCTCGCTCAGGTGCAGCTAAGGCTCGGTATGTCCACGTCTGGAACAGACAAACCTCCCGCCAGAGTCGGGGAGTGTCTTATACCCATTCGAAAAAGTTTGGTCCTAATAGATATGTCTTTTGTAAGCTCGGTTCTCGCCAGTCCTAAGCTCGTCGAAAGGGGAACCGGGGCGATGCCGATCGCCCCCCGACTGTGTCCTGCATAGCCGAAGGTGACGCATGGAAACAAAGTTTCGAGGCTACGCAAAGGCCAAGCTTATAGATCATATTTTCTTAGAAGTGATCCCATGCGTCCTTCAGAGTAGCTTCGGGGGCAAGCTGCCATCTGCTAGTTAATTTACGACTGCGCTAGCTTTTGCGATGCCTGAGCTGTACTAAAAATAAGGCCATCAATCCTGAGAGCACAGAAGTGCTTAGAGGTTCAGGAACGGTGACTAAGAATTCGCCAGAAATGCCGATATGATTATAAATGCCACCGCTGGAGGCAGTGATTGTTACGTCCTGAGCTCCGGTAATATCTACATTTTCCGATGTGTTGCCGCTAATGGGGGAGATTCCCGTGCCTGAGATCGCATTTGCTTCGCCTGTTGAAAATGCGGCAAAATGAGCGGATTTGTAGCCATTGAACGTTACTGAGATATCTGCCAGATCGCTGGTTCCTGCGTCGTAGACTGTTAATGTCGGCGTTGCATATGTGAGTGTGCTGATGTTGCCCGTGCTGTTGTTATAACTTTGACGAAAGCGGTAGTTCTCAAACAACGTGTTCGTGCCATTGAATTCGATGGTCATTACGACATCGTAGAGACTGCCATCTCCTAAAAGTTCAAGTGTATCAGCCGTGAGTGTGTAGGTTCCAGTTTCGAGCCCTCCTGTATAACCTTCGTCGGGCGTATAGCCGGAGAAATTTCCTCCTGAATTGCTGTTGCCTATCGCGCTACCTCCGTCAATCCGCCAGTCGCCGAGGCTGTCAACTGTGCTGGGGCGCAGTCCTTCAAACAGTAAAATTGCTGCGTGGGCATGTATGAAACTGCAGGACAGTAAGGCGATTGTGAATGTCTTTTTTTTCATTTAATTAAATTCCTCGCGATAAGATGAACTATTTAATTAAATAATAGATTGGATTAGTGGAAGCTTTTTCAGGGAGCGATCGGCATCGCCCCGGTTCCTCGCATCTAAGCTTACAAAAGATAGATCCATGAGGACCAAACTTTTTTTGAATGGGTCCTAGTCTCTGCGGCGACGCAGGCAGGCCACGGTGATCGAACACAGACCTAGCAGCGCAGCAGCGGAGGAGGGCTCGGGGACGATCTCAATTTGCAATGCATTGATGTCGCCATATTCATTGCCACCTAAGAAATTCGCAGCTGAGTTACCTACTCGGCTTAGGTCGAATGACTCTACGCCGGTTATGTCGCTAATGGGGGCAACATCATTGTTATTTCAATTCCCGCCTGTCGTATAACTAGTAGTTCCAAAATCAATCCACACAATTTCGCCCTCTGCGTGTGACGCCATTGCTGCGGATGCACGCCGAACTTATTCCGCACGCCAGACCTTGAGCGAGCGCAAGATCATATCGCCGGATCCATCCTCGTATGGGGAGTCAATGCCCGCCTTCACTGCAACATTGGTCAGGGGATACCAGACTTCACCAGCAAATGGATTCGCGTAGCACATGGTTTCCACGCCATCAACAAACATCGTGATCCACTCGGGAGTGACGGTTACGGAGAAAGTGTGAAATTCGCTATCAAGCGTGTTGGCTAAGCCGAAGTCACTCATTTTCATTCGCATGGCGGCTCGGGTAAAGGTGCGGACTCCTTTATCGCCACCATGTAAATTGGTCGATAGGTCAGAGTTGAACTTCCAGGATCCATTGTATCCGAACCCTTCATACACATCGATTTCTGGCGGCCAACCATCGATGGGGAGCAACCACAGCGCCGGCCAAGACCCTCGCCGGTTGGGCATTTTTACCACCCATTCCACGGAGCCATACTTGAATTGAGTTTCTGGCGTGCGATAACCGGAAAGCATCGACGCTAGGAATGGATATGCGGTCGCAGGTGTGCCTACGGATACCGGTGTCTCTAAGCGTCGCGTGGAAATGGCCAAGCCTTCTTCTGTCCGCTTGAAGCCACCAAACTCGACGGTGCCATAATACCCGGTTTCTCCATTTCCTGGCTGAGTGCGTCCGTGAGCCAGCGCTGTGGTGAGCATATTCGAGCCGCCCTTGTCGTCGAATTGAACTGTCTGCCCCGTCACGGAATAGGACAGTTCGCCCAATGGCTGAAATGTTTGTGCATCGCGACTTGTATCTGCGGATGCTTTATTGATCGCGCCCGGGCGCGCGGTGATCAAAATGCCGCTTTTTCCACGTTTTGCTCCGTCTGGAACGGATGACTGCAGGGCCTTCACATTATGGCCCTCCTTCATGCCGCTGACATCAAAACTTACATACTTCGTTAAGGGATCGCCGGGGCGGAATATGATTGCTTGAGTCTTATCTGGATTTGCACGACCGCCCTTGCCGTTGTAAACGCGAATATGGGCCACCACCGAATTCACGCTGGGCTTGTCCAAGTTCACTGGCACGTGCACTTGCGTGGCGCCAACAGGCACATCAAAGTCCTCGATCGAAACGGTTGAGGCCGCTGGATACTGCTTGCCGCCGTCATAGGCCCCGACCGAGGCCTGCAGTGCCTCCGTTTCTGTGATGTAGTGGTCTAAGTGCTCCGCGACTCGCTCCAAGGCGGTATCTGCGCTTTGCCCTTCTTCGACGAGTGATGCATCTGAGCTAGCAAGCAAGTGATCAAGCGCTTCACTCACGACATCGATATCGCCGCGCATCTCTTTGGCGACTTCAAGTGTAAGGTCCTTCGCGGCTAGAGGCGAGCAGATCCATCCCATTAAACACGCTAGCAGCATGCCTTTAAATTGATTGATAGTGGGGTATTTCATTTTTTTATATTATGTACGCTTCTAAGTGAAGCTGTCAGAGTATGCGAGACGATCTTGGCGAGCTGGATATAATAGCATAGCTCGGACAAATTAAGTGAGTCTTTTGCCGTTCTAAATAGTAGTGAATTGCTGATCAGCTAGGGGAAGTCGGAGACATGGGGTTTAAAGATTAGCGCCAAATGGCCGATTGCAGGCCTCGTATTTGTAGCTATGGGTTCAATGGTTTCATTGCGCCCATAGTCTCGTCTATTCAGCATGGCGTATGAGAGGAGGTCGCTTTTCCCATTGCGCTTGCGGTGGCGTCGCGCACTCTATTGTGCATGTTCGACCTTGAGCAAATCTACGCCGAGATTCCAAGATACCTTCCCTTAATTGTGACGGCCACCGTAGTCCTTGTGACGCTTCGATTGATTCAGTGGCTCTGGCTCGGACGAAAGTTTGACGCTTTTTCTGACCGTAAGATTATTCCGCAGGCCTTGATGCTTTTGTTTAGTGTTGTGGGGGGTGTCTTTATCGTGTTGGCACTGCCAGTGAGTGATACCTTGCGTGCGCAAATACTAAGTTTGCTGGGTCTGGTGATGACGGGGGTGATGGCTTTATCTTCAGCCACATTTGTATCGAATGCATTTGCTGGTTCGATGTTGCGCTTAACACGCAGCTTCCGCGTCGGCGATTACATTAGAATCGGATCTCAGGGAGGGCGAGTGACCGAGCGCGGCATTTTTCACACCGAAATACAGACGGAAGATCGCGACCTGACGACTTTTCCAAACTTACTTTTGGTGACGAATGCAGTCACCGTCGTGCGCTCATCGGGCACGATCGTGACGGCAACTATCTCGCTTGGCTATGACCTCCCACATTCTCGTGTAGAAGAGCTCTTGATTGAAGCTGCCAAGCAGGTGGAGTTGGAAGACCCCTATGTGCATGTCGTGGAGCTTGGAGACTTTTCGGTGAGCTATAAAGTGTGCGGTTTTCTCTCGGATATTAAGGTGATGCTGACCACACGCTCACGTTTAAAGAAATCAATTTTAGATACCTTACACGGGGCCAATATTGAAATCGTATCCCCGACCTTCATGAATCAACGCCCACAGAAAGAGGGCGTGGTATTCATTCCCAAGCCCAGTCGTCAGGTCGATCCGACTCCATCTGTTGATTTGAAGACCGCAGAGGAGATCGCTTTTGACAAAGCAGATGACGCTGAGGCTGAAGCATTGAAAAATGGCGAAACCATTGACGAAGATGAGGATGATTTAAAGTCCGTCGAAGATGCGAAGTAGCAGGTGGGGCTAGCTTCAGGCTTTTGCCTTAGCACTTCCAGCTCGGGGCAGGGAGAGCAAATATCGATTCCCGCCCTCCTTGATTAGTTCCATTGTGAACATGTGGCTTGAGTTTACATCTACTAAGCTGCCATCTTTTCTCTTTAGTTTTAGGAACGCGCCCAAGGGCGGCACGCCATCTGTCAACCAAGCGTCGGCTTGCAGAGTTGTTTTGATCCTACCCAGGATGACATGCAGGGCGGCAGGATCGCGATCGCCTACGGCCGCGATGCCGCCGACGTCGCCATATTCACTCAGTTCGGCGAAGCGGTTGAATTGAGCGTGATGGAGGTGCAGGTCAAGCGGCTCTCCATTGAGATAAAGCACCGAAGTCTTACCCACATGTCGCTCTCTGAGCACTCCGTCTCTATCTGCGACAAGGTCACTCACGATCATGTAGTAGCGCTCTCCTTCGGGCTTTGCTTTTCACCTTCTGCTTCGAGGATCGCTCGAATCTCAGCCACTTCCCAAAACATACGATTGATCGACAGCTCCGATGCTAATCGAGCGTGCGTCATCGAATGCGCACCGAAAGCGCCATCCCAGCCCTTGATTTTCTCATGATCGAACGACTGCCCCCGCTTGTGATTCAGGAAGAATGTGCCCTTAAGCCCATACTTTTCCATCAGCTTTCGCATCCGATAATGGTTACGATGGCTATCGTCCCAACGAGCCGTGAAAGCTACCTCTTTATTGTCATAAACTGGACACGCTGAGAGCGTCTCTTCGTGGCCACGATCTTCAATCACGATCTCATATGAATAAAATCGAAGATCCGCATCTGCGGACCAAAGCGAAGCACTACCAAGAACAAGAAATAGAGCTAATAGGTGGACTGTAGACATGATTTACTCAAATGAAACTTTCTTGTCTTAGTTTTTTAGCGTTAGTTGTGAGAGCGTTCAACCCGCAAGTTCGACTACTGAAAAGACAAGGCGGACGCCCCGAGGGTGTAATACTTTAGCTACAACGCCTACGAAGCAAAGTGATTACAGAGAGTGCTCCAGCGATCAGCGCATAGGCTGAGGGTTCAGGAACTGCGAGTAGTTGAGTTTGCGATAGAGGCGTATCAGAAATGCGAACTTCGTCGATAAATCCCTGAAATGGACTAGTGCTATTGTTCATGGCGCCAATGCGGAAAAGTGCGGTTGCATTGTTAAGGCTGGCGATATTGTGTCCGATGCTTGAACTAAGAAGAGCTTCATTGTTTGTCAGGTCCTGAGCATAAAAAGTGATTCCAGAACTAGTGTTACTTTCGTCGAAGCTAACGCCAACATAATAGTCTATATCCTTGCTGATGGTGATGCCTGTTTGAAAGACCCCCGTACTGCTACCGTCCTCACTTAGTAAAAGGAATAGCGCGCCTGCGCTACCACCACCGACACCACTTGTTCCAGCAACTCCGAATGCAAATCCTCGTTTATTGCCTTCCGTATATTCCCAGTCACTTACAATGTATTGAGTGCCAGAAGTTGTGGTTGCCATGCTAATGTATGCTTCTGCCGTAAAATCTGAAGTCACCTGCACAGAACCATTGCTGGCTTCACCGAAGCGGTCGGTACTAAAGATTGAAGATGTAGAACCGTTGGCAGTGCTGGTTTGCGGAATAATCTTTGAAAAGGAACTTCCACGTCCAGTTTCAGGCAAGCTCACTTGGGATGGAGTGCCGGCTTCTGTCAGATGAGCTCCATTACCGGAGCTATCACTAAGGAAATTCCCACTTTCGAAACGATAATAAGCAATCGTCGATGCGGAAAGCTGACATGCTGTGCATGTAATAAAAGCTGTAAATAGAATGGAGCTAGATCTCATGGTGCGTGGGGGGGCTTGGGGTGAATGGCTTAGATTCTAGATATGATCCAGAATAAGTCATCTGGAACTTCACTTACTTCTGATCCTACAATTACTCTACGCTGATAGCATCCAAATAAAAGGCTTCGGAAGCCACACTGGAAGTCGTGATGAAGCGCATTTTGAAAGAGGTGGCTCCGAGGACGTCTGCGTAGTAGCTGGATGGAATGGTGATTTTGTATGGGATAAATGAGCTGGCCCCGGAACCGTTCGCGGAGGACAGAATGATTTGAGTTCCGGTGTAGGTCGAATCGGTCCCATCCGGCTGCCCCTTGTCGGTGAGTATGGTTTGGTAGCCACTACCGAAATCGATCTGAAAGCCAACTAAGCCATCATTGGATTCCAGGCTGCTGGTGGTCGCAAAATCGAAGGTGAATACCAGATCGCCACTGCCCGAAATGGTGACGGCGGTGTCCTGTGTCAGGGTTCGGTTGGGGCCGTCTGGAAGGAAAAGGCTTTGGCTGCCCTCTGAAGCCTCGGTCGAATTTACCAACATGCCCGCGTGACTGGTGCCCCAGAGCGTCGGACTGTATCCAGCTGTGTCTGTTTCAAAGCTATCGGAGAAACTTACAACAGACGGGGCGGGCTGTTCAGCTTCGATATGATCCAGATAAAAGGACTCGGTAGCTACACTGGAGGTCGTGATAAAGCGCATTTTGAAAGAGGTGGCGCCGAGGACGTCTGCGTAGTAGCTGGATGGAATGGTGATTTTGTAAGGGATAAATGAGCTGGCCCCGGAACCATTTGCGGAGGACAGAATGATTTGAGTTCCGCTGTAGGTCGAATCGGTCCCATCCGGGTGCCCTTTGTCGGTGAGTATGGTTTGGTAGCCGCTACCGAAATCGATCTGAAAGGCAACTAAGCCATCATTGGATTCCAGGCTGCTGGTGGTCGCAAAATCGAAGGTGAATACCAGATCGCCACTGCCCGAAATGGAGACGGCGGTGTCTTGAGTCAGGGTTCGGTTCGGTCCGTCTGGTAGGAAAAGGCTTTGGCTGCCCTCTGAAGCCTCGGTCGAGTTTACCAGCATGCCCGCGTGACTGGTGCCCCAGAGCGTCGGACTGTATCCAGCTGTGTCCGTTTCAAAGCTGTCGGAAAAAAGTGTGTTCCCCGAAGGTCCCGAGTCGAGATCTAGAATGATCTCAATGCCAGCACAGTAAGGACTGGCATTACCATAGAAAAAATCCACTGTGATCGCGCCTTCAGTACCTGCGTATGTGGTAAATTCTTCGACGACTGCTTGGTATCCTCCACTGGCAGCAGTGTAGATGTCGTAGTCCTCTAGTTCGAGCGCCCCACCATTGATATTGACGTCAAATAAGCGACTTCCGGGATTCTGGTGTGCACTGGATATCTCGGCGAAGTGTAAGCGTACATTATAGAGTGCGTTGGGGACCAGGTTACGAATCGTTTGCAATACCGGATCTGTGCCGCTCCCAAAACGGGCACTCTGGTAGACAGCTTCTGGAGCGGGATTGCTTACTCCGGTCAGATTAATAGAAGTTGTGGTCGTTCCGATTCCTCCATCCTGAGTGTACCCTTCGTCTTCATCAGAAAGCCAAGTTCCGACGGCACTGCTGCCGCAGTTGACTTGGAGAATCTCGGTGGTTTCCCGTCCGTATACCGAGACTGGTATTGAAAATCCGTTGTCAAATTTGACCAGAAAAGCTCCACGCACCAGATTGTCGGGAGCATTGCTGTTGTAGTTGCTAGGAGTTCGTAGCGGAGCTAAATCGTAGTCGATCGTGACCATCAGTTCCAAACTGCCGTTCGCCGGAATTGTTCCGGATGCAGGCGTGACTAGCAGCCAGTCAAAGCTATCGTTTTTCTTGATAGTGTAGTCGATGGCAACCGGATCCGGATTGCTTACTGTGACGAACTGAGCGCTGGCCAGCTCGCCTGGAATGTAGCCTAGTGGCACACTCTGAACATCTGTGCGCTGGTTAATTGGGCGCGCAGGTATCAGTCGATCTGTGCCGTATTCGTAAGCACCCATGTCTGGTGCAGAACCGACATAGCCATCCGTAAAGTTCGGGATTATCTCGCCCGCATCGATGCCCGGGCTACCTGCAGCTAATTGATACAAACCATCGGCAATGCTGACAAAATCAGGCACTTGATTGAAAATGCCATTTGGCTCTTGGCCTGCAGCTGCACTGATTTGCCCAACCGAAGGATCGGTGCCATTGGCGTAGGCGGTGTTCACGATCATGTCATAATCGTAATCACTGAGTGGATCTTGAGTTGCATCAATGATTCCCCACTTGGCACCCGACCAGGTGGACCAAGTGTAGAAAATATTATTTCGAGTACGAGCTCGATAGCCACTGCTGCCGTAACTTCCTCCAATTCCGAGTGATAAATTCAGGCTAGTATTATTAAATGCTAAAAATGGCGAAAGCGCTCCTTCATAATCAAAGCCAGCTTTAATGGCTGTGTTGCGCTTACCGTGAATGTCGCCGAGGTTCACAAAGGTATTTTGAAATACATACGAGGGACCGCGTCGGACCGGCGCGACACTCACCCCCGTATAACTGCCTTCGACTCGATTGCGAAAGAATTTTACGTTCCACTGGCCGCCGTCGAGCTCGGTGCCATCATCATTGGCGAAGGATAAATAGTTTCCATAAATATCACTGTTACTATGGAAGCCGCCACTTCGGCTACCGTTGTTATTACCTTCAATTGCATCGTTCCAGCGTTTTGCATCACTGCCAACAAAATCGTTGTAACGCACGACAATCCGGCCATTCGCCCACGCACTGCCATAATTACCCTGCGCATAAAATGCAGTGGGCCCACGAGGATGCGAGAATCCAGATCCATCCGACCAAGCGTTCGCAGTTGGCCGCGGATCATGCACATAACATCGCTCGACCAAGATATAACCTGAGTTTACGAGATTGAACGCTGCATCATAATTGATTTCAGTCGAAGTGCCGACTTCTTCCCACCGGCCGGCGGAATTGCGCGTTTCTTTAGGCTGACGCCCCCATCCTGCAATGTCGCAATTTATAAAACGGATGTGGTGATTCCTAAACCCACGCACAGCGTCATAACGACCGCCACGAATAATCAAATCTTCGAAAATAATGTATTTAGCGAATGCTTCAAGGCGTAGCGCTTCTGAATGCAAATATTCAGCGTCTATCACGGTCGTGCCATCGCCAACGATCTTGACCCAGCCCTCAGCAGTTCCTCCCATGGAAGTTGGAATATACAAGCGGGTATCTGTCGCGGGGTCGTATAGATCTGTGATGCTATATTCTGTAGCAATCGGCAAATTTTCGGTTTTTGCCCAAGTGCTGAAAGTGGCTGTTTCTTGATCATCTTGAACGCCGCCTACAAAGTAAGTTACACGAACATCATAGTCTGTCTCTTCGGTTAGATTGACAATGCTCCCAGTAAAACCGCCCTGGAACGCACCGGGGAACGTGCCGGGGTTGCTATCCCAGATTAATGGCAAGCCATCTTTCCAGGTGCTGGAGCTGCTTTCTTTATATTCTAGTTTAACAGTGGCACTCGAATTCGTGTAATCAGTGGTGATGGCACAAGTTTCCAAGAGTGGTACTGAGCTAATTGTAAACGCAGACCAACCAGCTACAGGGCAGATCAGCGAAGACAATACGACGAAGCAGGATAATGCTCGATTCATTTGAGGGGCTTTCGTTTGGGGTTGAGGGTAGAACGTGAACGCTGGTGAGCGCACGACATATTTACAACTGACTAAGTCAGCTGAAAGGTCAACAGTTATTTACGCGGCTTAATTGAAGGCTATTGTTTAACAATAATTTAAATGGTTGATAAACGCATAGTAGATTGCCTGCTTAGCGCGCTAAAGATCCTAGGGTATAGGTTCTCCGACTGGCTGAATGAGTCAGTTTTTGTTCTATGAAAAGTGGTCATGTCGGCGTAGTCGTTTTTTTTTGCTAGCCTAATCCATTTTTTGAGCTTTTTTTACGTAGATGATGCATTCGATATGCGTCGAATTAGCTCAATCTTGGAGCACATTTAACCCACTTATAAGCACACACCATGACTATGAAACTTACCGTAATCAGTCTTAATTTATTGGCGATGTTTGTCCTAAATGCGCATTCGGCCATATTTACTTTTGATTTGAATCTCTCCAGTCAATTGGATGACAATTTTACTCAAATAAATGCAGCGGGGACGAACCATCCATTTGTGCACAGCACGAGTGCTGGCTTGGGATCAAATGGTGGAATCACTAAAGGTGTCGCGGCCGCAGCTGGCGCAACATCCTATGTGTATGATACCTCATTTGCAGGCAATACAGATGATTTTTCGTTTTCATTTCTCTGGAAGAGCTCTAACGCTGTAGGGGCTAATTTGATGATGGGGGTCACCAATTCGGCTAGCTATACTTTAAATACCGGCGGAGTTCCTTTGAACGGTTCATTGCCGCAAATCGGTTTTCAGGCTAATGTCGGACTGAACGGCATTTCGATGACTCAGTACGATGGAACAGCTTCGGCTTCTAGTATCGCGTCAAAGAGTATGAGCGGTTTAAGCACTGACACTTTTTACCAAGCAAAATTTTCATATAGCTACAATAGTCTGGATGCTAATTATGATTTGGTTCTGTCCGTTTCCACTGTGGACGGAAGCGGGAACGTGCTGGCTGAACATGATTCAATTACCGCTAGCGACCGTTCTAGTGCGCTGAGCGTGGATAGCAGCACATTTCTTTACTTTGCGACATTGGAAAACTATTCGGTGGAGCTCGATAACCTGAGTTCCTCAGTGTTCGTTCCTGAGCCGAAAGCTTACTCTTTATTGCTTGGATTTATCAGCCTCGGTTTGGTTGTTTTGCGACGGAGGTAGGGGCTTCATCTGGTATCTTTTTACCTGGCCAACGGGTTCTGGGCAAAAGCATAGGCCTCGACGGGTTGGCCGCCGATCAAGTGTTCCTGGATGATTTGCTCCAGCACCTCTGGGGTGCAGGAGTGATACCAGGTCCCTTCAGGATACACCACCGCGATGGGACCACGTGTGCAGACTTGGAGGCAGTTGGCTTTTGATCGATAAACGAGTGCCTCCGGTCCGGTGAGTTTTAGCTCCTTTAGGCGCTGCTTTAAATAGTTCCACGACTCCAGGCTGGGTGCCGGTTCGCAACATTTTGGTTTCGTCGGGTCCGCGCACAGAAAGATGTGGCGCTTGTATTTCGTGATCCCGAGGGAAGCGGCGCTTTTCTTGAGTTCGTCTTTCATATCCGGGGAAGCATGTACATTTGCATCATCCGGGCCGGTGTCTGTTGGATTCTGAGTCATTCAATTTCTATTTTGTGCATGTGAAGCTACTTTTCAAAACCTGTTTTGGACACTCGTGCTCATGGGACTAAAGGGGCGTAAAGCGGGCAAACGCAAAAATATAAAGATCGCTACCCGTTGACCTGAGTCCTCAGGTAGTTTGGGTGCCCATTTGCAGGCGTTCGCTGATCCATGGGTTTTTGGCAGTCGTTTTTTTTCGAAGGCGTTTAGCGATCTGCACCTTCCAGTCGGCTCCCCCCCCTTTGAGTCCACTTTTGGAGTCGAGGGAACGTAGGGCTGTCACTTGTGACACGCCGCATGGAATCTAGCCTCCGAGCGACTTATACCACTTCTAAGAATATATGATCTATAAGCTTGGCCTTTGCGTAGCCTCGAAACTTTGTTTCCATGCATCACCTTCGGCTATGCAGGACACAGTCGGGGGCCGATCGGCATCGCCCCGGTTCCCCTTTCGACGAGCTTAGGACAGGCGAGAACCGAGGTTACAAAAGACATATCTATTAGGACCAAACTTTTTTCGAATAGGACTTGGCTGATGCGGGCGTGACAAGTCGCAATGCCATTGCATAATTCAAAGTGCCCTCTCTAGGACCGTAATTAGAACTGGTTCTCTGGATTCGCTTCT